>CATISV010000061.1 GCA_949541125.1 Flavobacterium sp. SCGC AAA160-P02 | reverse complement strand
TTGCCAGGTTCTCAAATAGATGTAAAACCAATTCGAGATTATGATCAATATGTAGAGAAAACGATGGAATTTAAAGTTGTTAAAATCAACCATGAATTTAAAAATGTTGTTGTTTCTCATAAAGCACTTATTGAAGCCGATATCGAAATTCAAAAGAAAGAGATTATAAGTCAATTAGAAAAAGGACAAGTATTAGAGGGTATTGTTAAAAATATCACCTCTTATGGAGTCTTTGTTGACTTAGGTGGTGTGGACGGACTTGTTCATATTACAGATTTATCTTGGTCAAGAATTAATCATCCAAACGAGGTGGTAGAATTAGATCAAAAATTAAATGTTGTTATCTTAGACTTTGACGATAGTAAATCTAGAATCCAATTAGGATTAAAACAATTATCATCTCATCCATGGGATGCATTAGATACAGAACTTAAAGTAGGTGATAAGGTAACAGGAGAAGTTGTTGTTATTGCAGATTATGGTGCATTTGTAGAAGTTTCTGAAGGTGTAGAAGGACTCATTCACGTTTCTGAAATGTCTTGGTCTACTCATTTACGTTCTGCTCAAGATTTTGTTAAAGTTGGAGATAAAGTTGAAGCCCAAATTTTAACTTTAGATAGAGAAGAACGAAAGATGTCATTGGGTATAAAACAATTACATCCAGATCCTTGGACCGACATTACCAAAAAATTCCCTGTTGGTTCCACTCATACTGGTACAGTAAGAAATTACACTAACTTTGGAGTATTTGTTGAATTAGAGGAAGGAATTGATGGATTGGTTTATATTTCAGATTTATCTTGGACCAAGAAAATTAAACATCCCTCAGATTTTGTAACCGTAGGTGATGCATTAGAAGTAAAGGTCTTAGAATTAGATGTGGAAGGTCGTAAGTTAAACTTAGGACATAAACAAACTCAAGATAATCCTTGGGATACTCATGAAGCTACTTATGTAATCGATTCTGTTCATACTGGAACAATTAAAGAAAAGAATGACAAAGGTGCTGTCGTAACTTTTGCTGATGGTGTTGAAGGTTTTGCCCCTGGGCGTCATTTAGAAAAGGAAGATGGAACTAAACTTGGTAAAGGAGATACTTCAGAATTTAAAGTATTGGAATTTAGCAAAGAATACAGAAGAGTCGTCGTATCTCATACTGCTATTTTCAAAGAGCAAGAAAAAAGAAATATGAAAGTTGCCGCTAAGAAATCTGCTGAGGCAGAAAAAACAACTCTTGGTGACATTGGAGGGCTTGCAGATTTGAAGAAAAAAATGGAATCAGATAAAAAATAATTTTATCTTTAATACATTGAATGCCGTTGCTTTTACTGATCTTATTTCAGAATAGCAACGGCTTTTTTTATGCTATTTATATAGAAGTATCCAAGAATAATTTATCTTTGTTTATCTTAAAATTACAGAATGACATTAATTAAATCTATCTCAGGAATCAGAGGAACTATCGGAGGGAAAGTAGGAGATAATTTAACCCCTTTAGATGCTGTAAAATTTGCTTCGGCTTTCGGAACTTTCATAAAAAAGAGAAATGCTTCTAAAAACAAACTTTCTGTTATTATTGGAAGGGATGCTCGTATTTCTGGAAAGATGGTCAGCTCTTTAGTTGCTAATACACTCGTAGGTTTAGGAATTGATGTAATTGATTTGGGTTTATCCACCACACCCACAGTTGAAGTAGCTGTTCCTCTAGAAAAGGCGGATGGTGGAATTATATTAACAGCGAGTCACAATCCGAAACAATGGAATGCTTTAAAATTGTTAAATGAAAAAGGAGAGTTTTTAAATGGTCAAGAGGGTGAAGTAATCTTAAAAATAGCAGAAAGTGATGATTTTGATTTTGTAGATGTTGATAATTTAGGAACCTATTCGAGAGATAAAAGGTATCTAGAGAAACATATTCAAGAAGTTTTAAATTTAGAATTGGTTGATGTAGATGCTATTAAGAACTCAAATTTTAAGGTAGTAGTGGATGGTGTTAATTCTACAGGAGGTCTTTTTATCCCTGAACTGTTAAATAAATTAAATGTTGAATGTATTAAATTATATTGTGAACCTAACGGACATTTTCCGCATAATCCTGAACCTTTAAAAGAGCACTTAACAGATATTTCAGAATTGGTTGTCAAAGAAAAAGCCGATTTTGGAATTGTTGTAGACCCAGATGTAGATCGTCTAGCATTGGTTTGTGAGGATGGTTCTATGTTTGGAGAAGAATATACATTAGTCGCTTGTGCAGATTATATTTTAGGAAGATTGGGAGGAGGGAATACAGTGTCTAATTTATCTTCTTCAAGAGCTCTAAAAGATATTACTATAAAGCATGGTGGTAATTACACTGCTAGTGCAGTTGGTGAAGTTCATGTGGTGATTAAAATGAAAGAAACTAATTCGGTGATTGGAGGAGAAGGTAATGGAGGTATTATTTATCCAGCATTACATTATGGAAGAGATAGCCTTGTAGGGGTAGCTTTATTTTTATCTCATATGGCTAGAAAAAGAATATCTTGTAAAGCAGTAAGAGAGAGTTATCCAAGTTACTTTATGAGCAAAAATAAAATCCAATTAACCCCCAAAATAGATGTAGACAGGATTTTAGAAACGATGGCTTCCAAATATGCCAATGAGGAAGTAAATACAATTGATGGTGTAAAAATTGATTTTGAAAATGAATGGATACACCTTCGTAAATCTAATACAGAGCCAATTATCAGGATTTATACTGAAAGTAACTCACAGGAAAAAGCAGATCAACTAGCGGAACGATTCATTTTTGAAATTAAAGAAATAATCAATTAATCATGACTTCATTAGAACAGTATTTTGAATCTTTTAGAGACCAAATCATAGGAATCGATCAAGAGTTTGTTTCACCTTTTGGAGAACAAAAATTGATTTATGCTGATTGGACTGCTAGTGGAAGATTATACAGACCGATAGAAGAAAAAATTACAAATGAATTCGGGCCTTTTGTTGCGAATACACATACAGAAACCTCTACCTCTGGGGCTGCCATGACACTAGCGTATCATGAAGCTAAGAATATCATCAAAAGACATGTAAATGCCCATGAAAATGATGTTCTAATTACTGAAGGTTCTGGAATGACGGGAGTGATTAATAAGTTTCAACGAATCTTAGGATTAAAAGTATCGGAAAATTTGAGTAATTACACAATGATTCCTAAAGAAATTAAGCCAATTGTATTTGTGTCTCATATGGAACACCATTCTAATCAGACTTCCTGGTTGGAAACAATTGCTGATGTTGAAGTGGTTCCCTGTAATGAGGAGGGTCTCATCTGTTTAGAAAGGTTTGAAGAAGCAATCAAAAAACACCAACATAGAAAATTAAAGATTGCTTCTATTACTTCTTGTTCTAATGTTACTGGAATTAAAACAGAATACCATAAAATAGCTAAGTTGATTCATCAATACAATGGTTTGTGTTTCGTAGACTTTGCCTGTTGTGCACCTTATGTTGATATTGATATGCATCCAATAGAGGAAGGATCTCATTTAGATGCAATATTTTTTTCACCGCATAAATTTTTAGGTGGACCAGGAAGTTCAGGAGTTTTAATTTTCAATAAAAAATTGTATAATAATTTGGTTCCAGATAATCCCGGAGGAGGAACCGTTAGTTATACAAATCCATGGGGACATCACGATTACTTTGACGATATAGAAACTCGGGAAGATGGAGGAACCCCTGCTTTTTTGCAAACTATTAGAATAGCTCTTTCTATTCAGTTAAAGGAAAAAATGGGAACAGAGATGATTAGAAAGCGGGAGAATGAAATTAATAAGAAAATATTTGAAACATTAGAATCCATACCTAACATAAAAATTTTAGCACCAAACCACAAAAAAAGATTGAGTATTTTTTCTTTTTATGTAGAAAATATTCATTTTAATTTAGTAGTTAAACTCTTAAATGATCGTTATGGAATTCAATCAAGAGGAGGATGTTCTTGTGCTGGAACCTATGGGCATTTTTTATTAAATGTAGATCAAGAAACCTCCTACAGAATTAAAGATCAAATCCTTGAGGGTTGTTCTTCAGAAAAGCCAGGTTGGATTCGTTTTTCATTACATCCTACAACCAAAGACTCTGAAGTAGATTTTATTTGTGATTCCCTTCAGGAACTTTGTGAAAACATTCATGTATGGTCTTCTGATTACTTATACGATTCAACTAAAAATGACTATGTACATAAATCAATAAAGCCAATTGAAAAAGTACTTGTGAAAAATTGGTTTGAGTTATCATAATACAATCCTATTATTTCCATTTTTCTGGAACCTTATCCCTATGTTTAAATCGTTTATGACTCCATAGATAATATTCTGGTTGGTTCTCTATATTTCTTTCAGTGATATCCAAATATTTGTCTGTTATTTCATAATCTTTAAATTTATTAGGATCTTCCGTAATTGTTTCAAAAGTAACTTCAAAATAACCACGTTTTACTTTTTTAACTGAATAATTTACCACTGCCATATTAAATTTTTTAGCAATCATTTCAGCACCAGTATGGATAGGAACTTTGACCCCCATAAACTCCCGCCAATAATGAGTTTTGTGAATTTGTGGAGATTGATCGCTTAATAGCAAATAAAGACCTTGTATTCCCTCATCAATGTTACGAGTGATCGATTTAACAGTTTCTGTAGTTTTATACCCTACAAACCCAAATTTCATTCTAGAATCTTTTACTGCTTTATCGAAAAATGAATTCCCTATTCTGGTATAGGCTCCAAAGCAGTTAATTCTTACATGGAGTGGAATACTAATAGACCATTCCCAATTTGCCTGATGTGCCCCAACAAAACAAATACTTTTGCCTTTATCATATAATACATTTATTAATTCAGGGTTAATATATTTATATCGTTTTGCTAAGGTTCGTTTAGTAATTGTAAAAGCTTTAATACTTTCAACAAATAAATCTGTAAAATGTTTGAAAAACTTTTTACGAATTGATTTTAATTCGCTTAA
>CATISV010000060.1 GCA_949541125.1 Flavobacterium sp. SCGC AAA160-P02 | reverse complement strand
GGACCAAACCGATGAAAATTATTCCCTAAATCTATTACACTAAAACTAGATTTATTCTCTGTAATTCTTGAGCCACGACCGATCATCTGATAATATAGAGTCAATGATTTTGTTGCCCTGTTTAAGATAATAGATTCTATAGTTGGTTCATCAAAACCTGTCGTTAATATACTCACTGATGTAATGATTGCATTAGGTGTTTTTTTAAACCATTGTAAGATAAAATCACGTTCTTTTTTAGTGTTGGTATTATCTAAATGAGTAATAGGATAGCCCGCTTTTTTAAAGGTGTGAAAAACTTGAATAGAAGTATGAATACCATTGTTGAAAATTAACGTTTTCTTTCCTTTAGATGTTTCTTCATAGGCATCCACTAGTTTTGTAAGCATATCAACATTAGTATACAAATCTTCAGAAGACTTCACAGTATAATCGCCATTGGCACCTACTTCTAAGGAAGTTAAGCCGACATTGTAAGAATACATATTGGCAGTTGCTAAATAGTTGTTTTCGATTAAATCTTGAATTGATTCACCAACAAATAACTCCTGATAATTTTCATACATCGGTAATTTTATATTTGAACTTAATGGGGTTGCCGTTACACCTAATATAAAAGAATCATCAAAAAATTTAAAAATCTTTGTGAACGAATTATAATGCGCTTCATCCACAATAACCAAGCCTATATCTGAAATATCTAATTTATCATCATTTAATCTGTTTTTTAGGGTTTCAACCATGGCAACAAAACAATGATAGTTGCCTTGATCATCTAAATTTGCTGTACTATTAATGATTTTGTTGTAAACTCCAAATTCATCTAACATCATAGAAGTTTGTTTGCTAAGCTCAATTCTATGCGTTAAGACTAGTACTTTCTTTTTGTATTTAGAAATATAACGTCTAACAATTTCAGAAAAAATAACAGTTTTCCCTCCTCCAGTTGGCAATTGATACAATAAATGATAATCATCTACAGCTGAATCAAATCGTATAAAGATTTCTTCAATAGCAGTTTTTTGATACTCGTATAGTTCTTTACCCACAGTATATTTTGAAGTATTAATTTCAGACAAAATTTTTCACTATTTTCTATTTACTAAAGCATCTATTTATATGTACTTTTCAATATTCAATTCCAAAATATCATAGTGAGAGGCATTAGCTATAGCAACCTTATTTCTAATCACTAATAATTGAGGAGATTGATGTGTTATTTCAAAAGTAAGACTAATTTGATCAGAGATATTTCTATAAGTAAGCAAATCTAAATAATAAAATTTACATTGTTTTATAGATTCAGACAAAGATTTTTCAAAACGATTCATCACCATTTTACTAATTCCACAACGTGTAGAATGTTTAAAAATATATATAGTTTCTATTTCAGAATCGAGTACGATATTCTCTAATTGTTCTAATGAAGTCAAAGAAATCCAATCAACAGAATTATGATCATTATTTTTAAATATTCCCAACATAAATTATCGTTTCAATTTTTTTATTCTTTAAAAGAGTCAAAAAGTCAGTAAAAATAAGCTTTTGAAAGACAAAATGACGTATTTATTTCAAAAAATTTAACTGGTACATCTTTTGACACTTTTTAAAAAAAATTGAAAATAAAAATGATATGAATTTTAATAATTATACTATAAAATCTCAGGAAACTATCCAGCAAGCACAACAACTTGCGCAAGAACTTGGTCATGGCCAAATAGAAAATGAACATATCTTTAAATCGATGACCATTATCGATGAAAATGTACTTCCTTTTCTTTTAAAAAAATTGAATGTAAACAGTAAGGTTTTAATACAAATTCTAGACAAGCAATTAGAAAATATCCCCAAAATTACAAATGTAGAATTGTCATTATCTAGAGAAGCTTTACAAACGATTAATGAAGCATCTATTATAGCAAAAAAAATGAACGATGAATATGTTTCTATTGAACATCTTGTATTGTCTATATTTAAATCTAAAAGTCATATCTCCAAGATATTAAAAGATCAAGGAGTTACAGAAAAAGAACTCACATTAGCCATTCAAGAATTACGTAAAGGTGAAAACGTGACTTCTCAAAGTGCTGAAGAAACTTATAATTCATTAAATAAATATGCAAATAATTTAAATGAAATGGCACAAGATGGGAAGCTAGATCCTGTTATTGGAAGAGATGAAGAAATTAGACGATTATTACAAATTCTCTCTAGAAGAACAAAAAACAACCCTATTTTAGTGGGTGAGCCTGGAACAGGAAAAACAGCCATTGCAGAAGGTTTAGCTCATAGAATCATTCGCGGAGATGTTCCTGAAAATTTAAAAGATAAAAAAATATTTTCTCTTGATATGGGGGCTTTAATTGCAGGTGCCAAGTTCAAGGGAGAATTTGAAGAGCGTTTAAAGGCGGTTATCAAGGAAGTCACAACATCCGAAGGAGATATCGTTCTTTTTATTGATGAGATTCACACCCTTGTTGGAGCTGGTGGTGGTCAAGGAGCCATGGATGCAGCCAATATTTTAAAACCTGCCCTTGCCAGAGGAGAATTAAGAGCTATAGGAGCAACAACTTTAGATGAATATCAAAAATATTTTGAAAAAGACAAAGCTTTAGAAAGACGTTTTCAAAAGGTAATGGTTGATGAGCCGGATACTGAAAGTGCTATTTCTATTTTAAGAGGGATTAAAGAAAAATATGAAACCCATCATAAAGTAAGGATTAAAGATGATTCTATTATTGCCGCTGTTGAATTATCACAACGATATATTTCCAATCGTTTTTTACCGGATAAAGCCATTGATTTAATGGATGAAGCAGCTTCTAAATTACGAATGGAGATTAATTCTAAACCTGAAGAATTGGATGTTTTAGATCGTAAAGTAATGCAACTAGAGATTGAAATAGAAGCAATTAAGCGAGAAAATGATCAAAATAAATTAAAATCATTGTCTGCTGATTTGGCCAATTTAAAAGAGGACAGAAATGAGCTCAATGCAAAATGGCAATCTGAAAAAACCATTGTTGATGAAATCCAAGGTTTAAAAACAATGATTGAAGAATATAAGCTAGAGGCCGATAAAGCCGAAAGAAATGGCAACTATGGGAAGGTAGCAGAATTACGATATGGAAAGATTAAGGAAGCACAAGAAAAGTTAGAAAATGAACAAGGTCTTTTAGCTAATCAAGAAGAAAATACCTTAATCAAAGAAGAAGTCACTTATGAAGACATTGCTGAAGTTGTAGCAAAATGGACTGGGATTCCTGTAACAAAAATGATTCAATCTGATAGGGACAAACTTCTTCATTTAGAAGATGAATTGCACAAACGGGTGGTAGGTCAAGAAGAGGCAATTGAAGCAGTTTCTGATGCTGTAAGGCGTTCTAGAGCTGGGTTACAAAACCCAAATAGACCCATTGGTTCTTTTTTATTTTTAGGAACCACAGGAGTTGGTAAAACAGAACTGGCCAAAACCTTAGCAAGTTATTTATTTGATGATGAAAATTCTATGACCAGAATTGACATGAGTGAATATCAAGAAAGACATGCTGTAAGTAGACTTTTGGGAGCACCTCCAGGATATGTTGGCTATGATGAGGGAGGACAATTAACAGAGGCCGTAAGAAGAAAACCCTATTCTGTTATTTTATTAGATGAAATTGAAAAAGCACATCCAGATACCTTTAATGTCTTATTGCAAGTGTTGGATGAAGGAAGACTCACAGATAATAAAGGGAGAATTGCCGATTTTAAAAATACCATCATCATTATGACTTCCAATGCTGGAAGCCATATCATTCAGGAAAAATTTGACAATGTAAAAGAAGATGTATCTACAACCACGGAATTGGCAAGAGCAGAAGTCTTAGGACTTTTAAAACAAACTGTAAGACCTGAGTTTTTAAACAGAATAGATGATATCATCTTGTTTACCCCCTTGTCGAAAACAGCTATCAACTCTATTGTATCACTACAATTAGACAATATAATTAAGATACTAGCCAACAAGGATATAACACTAGATGCTACAGAAGAAGCAATCCGTTATTTAGCAGATAAGGGATATCAACCAGAATACGGAGCTAGGCCTGTAAAAAGAGTCATTCAGAAAGAAGTTTTAAATCAACTTTCGAAGGAAATATTAGCAGGGTCTATAACTACTGATAGTATTATTTTGTTAGATTCCTTTAATGAAAATCTAGTCTTTAGAAATCAATCAGATTTAATGATGAGTTCATAACAATGGAATAAAAAAACGATGATAATAAGGCATCGTTTTTTTATTTTACCTAAATTTAGGTCGCTAATGATCACAAAAATGAAAAAAACAATCTGTTTTCTATATCTTTTTTTTAATCTATATTATTCTGATGCTCAAGAAATTACCACTTATTACTTTATTCGTCATGCAGAAAAAGTTAGAACCGACAGCTCTGATAAAAACCCTAGCTTAAATGATGCTGGTTTCCAAAGAGCAAAAAAATGGCAAGAAGTTTTTTCTAACATCACATTTGATGCCATCTACTCAACAAATTATCTGAGAACAAAATTAACAGCCAAACCTACTGCAGATTATCTGGGCTTACCCATTCTTTTATACGATTCAAAGAATATGTATTCTCAAGACTTTCAAAAAGCCACGAAAGGAAAAACTGTTTTAGTTGTAGGTCATAGCAATACAACCCATCTATTTGTGAATAGAATGTTAAGAAAAGAAAAATATCTAGAAATTGAAGACAATAATAACTCAAACCTTTATATTGTCTCTATCATTAATGGTAAAACTTCCTCTTTATTATTGAGAATAAATTAGACAAAAAATTAAATATTCTTAATAAAATAATTTTTATATATTTGCAACCATTAACCCTTTTTGGGTTACTTACCCCCACTTTTTTT
>CATISV010000059.1 GCA_949541125.1 Flavobacterium sp. SCGC AAA160-P02 | reverse complement strand
GTTATAATTGATAAAATCCCTAAAACTAAAGAGGCTGTTGAATTAGGCAAAGTACTTCTTTCCATAAGATAAAATTAGTTGATTAAATGATTCATTTTTATTGCGTAACTACCAACAATAATAATGATATTAACGATTGTTAGTGTAGTAATTATATTCTTTGAATTTTTAAATTTCATTTTGAAATTAATTATAATAAATACAAATAAAATAATAAGTGAATACACAGCAGGATACATATAAAAGGCCTCTATGAAATCCCCTTTAAATAAAAGTAAAATAGATCGCTGAAAACCGCAACCTAAACAATCTATACCAAACATTTTTTTGTTTAGACAGGGTAACATAAAGTCTTTTAATTGTATAAAGAAAGAAATCATCTATTTGATTAATCAAAAAAAGCTAAATTTACATTTTTTATTATACAAACTTAATTTTTTTTTAATGAAATCATTTTTAAAAGGATATCTTATAATATGCATTACTTTTGCATTTGGATGTAAAACAGATAAATCTATGAATACTGCTGTAAAAACTCCTGTTGCAGAAAAATACCCCGAAGAGTTAAACATTCATAATGATACAAGAGTTGATAATTATTATTGGATGCGTTTGACAGATGAACAGAAAGTAGCCAATGAAAAAGACGAACAAACTCAAAAAGTTGAAAATTATTTACATGCAGAAAATGATTATTTTGACAAAGTAACCTCTCCTACAAATGAATTTCAAGAGTTACTTTATCAGGAAATGAAAGGAAGGATTAAAGAAGATGATGAATCGGTTCCTTATTTGAGAAATGGATATTTTTATATAACTCGTTATGAAAAAGGAAGTCAATACCCCATCTACTCTCGAAAAAAAGAAAATTTAGAAGCGAATGAAGAAATTTTGTTTGATGTAAACGACGAAGCAAAAGAGCATGAATATTTTCGATTAACAGGTATAAACGTAAGTCCAAATAATAACTTAGTTGCTTTTGCAACTGATACAGTAAGTCGTCGACAATACACCATCCAGGTAAAAAATTTAGAAACAGGTGAACTACTTTCTGATAAAATTGAGAATACTACAGGTGGTTCTGTATGGGCAAATGATAATAAAACATTGTTTTATACTAAAAAAGATCCTGTTACACTAAGGAGTTCAATTATATACAGACATACTTTAGGTACAGATTCTTCCTTAGATGTCCCTGTTTTTGAAGAAAAAGACGAAACTTTTGGAACCTATGTTTATAAAACTAAATCTCGTAAATTTATTGTAATAGGAAGTTTTAGTACTCTTTCTTCGGAATTTAGAATTATTTCTGCAGACAATCCATTTGGTGATTGGAAATTAATTCAACCCAGAGAAGATAATCTAGAATATAGCCTAGAACATTTTGGAGATCATTTCTATATTCAAACGAATAAAGATAATGCTACTAATTTTAAGTTGATGAAAACTCCAATAAATAAAACAACCAAAGAAAACTGGGTTGATGTAATTCCACACAGAGAAGACACCTTGTTGGAGGATATTTCTATCTTTAAGGAATATCTTATTTTAGAGGAAAGATCTAATGGCTTAAGTAAAATTAGAATAAAACGATGGGACGGAAAAGAGGATTATTACTTACCATTTGATGAGGAAACCTATTCAGCAGGTGTTTATTCAAACCCTGAATTTGACACAGAAATCATTCGTTTTTCTTATAATTCTTTGACCACTCCAAATTCTGTTATTGATTTTAATATGCGAGATAGATCTAAAGAAATTAAAAAAGAACAAGAAATCTTAGGAGGAAAATTTGATAAGAATAATTATAGAAGTGAACGCATATGGGCTACTGCTAGAGATGGACAAAAAATTCCAATTTCTTTAGTGTATCATAAAAATACAAAATTCGGGAAGGATACACCTCTATTACAATACGGCTACGGTTCATATGGAGCTACAATTTCAGATGGGTTTTCTTCTACTCGTTTAAGTTTATTAGATCGAGGTTTTGTCTATGCAATTGCTCATATTAGAGGAGGACAATACCTTGGAAGAGAATGGTATAACGATGGAAAAATGATGAATAAGAAAAATACTTTTTTTGATTTTGTAGATTGTTCAAAATACTTAATTAACAATGAGTATACTTCATCAGATCACCTATATGCAATGGGAGGATCCGCAGGAGGTTTATTAATGGGAGCTGTTAGTAATATGAATCCAGAATTATATAATGGGATTATTGCTGCTGTTCCTTTTGTGGATGTAATTTCTACCATGTTAGATGAAAGTATTCCTTTAACTACTGGAGAATTTGATGAATGGGGAAATCCAAAAGAGAAAGAAGCTTATGATTATATGTTATCCTATTCACCCTATGACCAAGTAGCAGCAAAAGAATATCCAAATATGCTTGTAACTACTGGTTATTTTGACAGTCAAGTTCAGTATTGGGAGCCTGCAAAATGGGTCGCTAAATTGAGAGATATGAAAACAGATAGTAATATTTTACTTCTGCATACTAATATGGATGTGGGACATGGAGGAGCTTCAGGTCGTTTTGATGCATTAAAGGAAATTGCTAGAGATTACACCTTTTTCTTAGCCTTGGAAGATAAATTGGATGAATAATATTTTTTTGTTTCCGTTATATATTGACAATGAATAGAAATGAAGGTATATACAATAATTTGTTAGAATTGGTGGGGCAGACCCCAATGATTCAACTCAATAATATTACACATAAATTACCAGGAAAATACTTTGCAAAACTAGAAATGGTTAACCCTGGTCAATCACAAAAAGATAGAATTGCATTGCATATTGTAGAAAATGCAGAGAAAAAAGGAATTTTAAAACCTGGTAATACAATCGTAGAAACCACCTCCGGAAATACTGGTTTTTCTTTGGCAATGATTGCAATGGTTAAAGGCTATCAATGTAAATTAGCTGTTAGTGACAAATCTTCAACAGATAAAATTGATGGATTAAGAGCCATGGGTGCTGAGGTATACATTTGTCCTGCAAATGTTCCGGCAGATGATCCAAAATCGTATTATGAAGTTGCGAAAAGAATTCATAAAGAAACCC
>CATISV010000058.1 GCA_949541125.1 Flavobacterium sp. SCGC AAA160-P02 | reverse complement strand
TGGGAAAGATTATTATTTTATTTCAGCAGAAGAATTTAAGAAGAAGATAAAATCTAATGAGTTTCTAGAATGGGAAGAGGTCTATATCAATAATTTTTACGGAACTTTGCAAAAAGAAATCTCTCGAATTTGGGCAAAAGGGAAACATGTCATTTTTGATATAGATGTTGCTGGTGGATTGAGAATAAAGAAAAAATTTCCCGATCAAACATTGGCCGTTTTTATCAAACCACCAGATATTAATGAATTAATCATTAGACTTAAAGAAAGAGGAGAAGAATCCCCAGAAAAAATTGCGATGCGTGTCGCAAAAGCTCCTACAGAAATGGCAACAGCTCCACAGTTTGACACGATTATTTTAAATGATGATTTGGAGACAGCTATAAATGAAGCTGAAAAGTTAGTTGATGATTTTTTAAAGGAATAAAAATGAAAGTCGGACTGTATTTCGGAACTTTTAATCCAATTCATGTAGGCCATGTCATTATCGCCAATCACATTGTTGAATATTCGGATTTAGACGAGGTTTGGATGGTCATAACTCCTCACAACCCACATAAAAAGAAACGCTCTCTTTTAGCGAATCATCACAGATACCAACTAGTTTACTTAGCCCTTGAAAATTTTTCTAACATAAAACCTTCAAATATAGAGTTTGATTTGCCACAGCCTAATTATACAATTAAAACACTCGCCTATATTATCGAAAAATATCCTCATCATGAGTTTAGTTTGATTATGGGTGAAGACAATTTAAAGAGTTTTCATAAATGGAAAAATTATGAAACAATCTTGGAAAATCATGAGATCTACTGCTATCCAAGAATCTCAGAAGGTCAAATAAATACAGAGTTTGATTCACATCATAAAATTCATAAAGTAAATGCTCCTATTATAGAAATTTCGTCAACAATGATCCGCCAAGGAATCAAAAACCGAAAAAATGTGGCACCGATGCTTCCAAAAGAGGTTTGGCAATATATAGATGAGATGAGTTTTTACAAAAAATGAGAATTAAGCATTTTTTCAATCTGTTTTTATGAATTTACAAATGAAAAAATTCATGTACTTTTGTGTAATCATAGGATTTAAATGGCCGAAAACACTAAAAAAAAGGGGAAATTAAAACAAAAACTTACCAATAAGTATCGTTTGGTTGTTTTAAATGAAAATACATTTGAAGAGCGGTTTTCCTTAAAATTATCACGCCTAAACGCTTATGTTTTTGGAGGACTATTCTCTGTTTTTTTAATTTCAGCAACAATATTACTCATCGCCTTTACACCTATAAAAGAATATATTCCAGGATATTCATCTACAAAATTAAAAACAGAGGCCATCAAACTGAGCCTAGAATCTGATTCGCTTCAAAATAGATTGGCTGTGATAGAAAAATATACCAAATCTATCAAATCAGTGCTAACAGGAGAGGTTACTTCAGATGATGCCATAGACTCTATTCAAGACCTGTCAAAAAGAATACAAATAGATGAGGTCTTACTAAACGCCTCAAAACAAGATTCTGTTTTTAGAGAAAAAATAGAAAGTAAAGATCGATTTCCACTTTCAGACGAATTACAAAACAAAGTAAAAATTGTTTTTTTTGCTCCGATAAGTGGAACCATTTCTGAAACCTATAATCTAGAAAATAAACATTTTGCGATAGATGTTGTTGCCAAAAAAGGTACACCCGTGAAAGCCGTCGCAGATGGGACAGTTATTTTCTCGGAATGGACTACAGAAACGGGCTATGTTATCATTATCAAGCATGCAAATAACTATGTTTCTGTATACAAACACAATGGAACATTGTTAAAACAACAAGGAGACTTAGTACAATCCGGAGAGGCAATAGCAAGTGTAGGGTCTTCGGGTGAATTAACGACTGGTCCACATTTACATTTCGAACTTTGGAGTAATGGGTATGCTGTTAATCCTTCAAATTATATAGATTTCGAATAAATGAGTCTCAAGTCTACTTTGGCAATTCCTTTTGCAAAACTAACGAAAAAAAAAGTTTATAAATGGGCTTTTGCCCCTCATAAAACTCAGCAAAAGGTTTTAAAAAAACTTATCTATAAAGCAAAAAAAACGGCTTTTGGAAAAGATCATAATTTTGATAAAATTTCTAATTATTCAGAATTTAAACAACAGGTGCAAGTTACCGATTATGAAGGCTTAAAACCCTATGTCAATAGAATTATTGCTGGTGAAAAAAATGTATTATGGAAAGGCACACCCATTTATTTTGCAAAAACATCAGGCACAACATCTGGAGCCAAATTTATTCCTATCACTAAAGAATCCATGCCCACTCATACAAGAGCGGCAAAGGAGGCTTTGTTGTTTTATATTGTAGAAAAAAATAATGCAAGTTTTGTTGATGGGAAGATGATTTTTTTACAAGGAAGTCCTGTTTTGAAAGAAAAAAAGGGAATAAAAATTGGCAGATTAAGTGGAATTGTAGCTCATTATGTCCCTCAATATTTATTAAAAAACAGATTGCCAAGTTGGGAAACGAATTGTATTGAAGATTGGGATACTAAAGTAAATGCAATTGTTGAAGAAACCTTGAATGAAGATATGTCTGTTATCAGTGGAATCCCATCATGGGTGCAAATGTATTTTGAAAAATTGATCGAGAGAACAGGAAAAACGATTTCAGAAAATTTTCCAAACTTCAATTTTTTTATCTATGGAGGGGTTAATTTTGAACCCTACAAAAACAAATTCGAAAGGTTGATAGGCAAGAAAATAGATTATATAGAATTATATCCGGCCTCTGAAGGATTTATTGCCTATCAAGATTCTCAAACAGAACAAGGAATGTTATTGCAATTAAATAGCGGAATTTTTTACGAATTTATCCCAGCGAAAGAATATTTTGATGAGCATCCAACTAGAATATCTATTGAGGATGTTCAATTAGGGGTTAATTACGTGATTATTTTGAATACAAATGCAGGGTTATGGGGATATGTTATTGGAGATACAGTAGAATTTACCTCATTGCTTCCCTATAGAATAAAAGTAACTGGAAGGATTAAACATTTTATTTCTGCATTTGGAGAACATGTAATAGGAAAAGAAGTTGAAAAGGCATTGAAAGACGCTATTAAAGGAACTTCAATTACCGTTAGTGAGTTTACAGTAGCCCCTCAAGTAAATCCAGAAGTAGGACTCCCCTACCATGAGTGGTTTATTGAATTTGAAAATGAACCAGAAAACATTAATGAGTTTGCTTTAAAAATAGACGCTTCGATGCAAGATCAAAATATTTATTATCTAGATCTAATTGAGGGAAAAGTCTTGAAAACCTTGGTCATTAGAAACGTAATTAAAGGAGGGTTCCATCAGTACATGAAATCGATTGGAAAATTTGGAGGACAAAATAAAATACCGCAACTTTCAGATGATAGAAAAATTGCAGATGTATTGCAGAATTTATTAAAATAATACATTATGAAGATCGTAGCTACAAATATTGGAGATAGAAGAGAGATCAATTGGAAAGGAAAAATTATCACGACAGGGATTTTTAAATTTCCAGTGGATACCCCTATTTTTTTAGATACAGAAGAGGTGAAAGGAGATGCCATTTGTGACAGAAAATATCATGGAGGGGTAAATCAGGCGGTTTATGGATATTCAGAAAGACATTACCATTATTGGAAAGAATGTTATCCAAATATAGCGTGGCAATATGGCATGTTTGGAGAGAACTTAACCATTGATGATTTAGAGGAAACAAAAACTCATGTTGGAGACACGTATTCTATTGGAGAGTGTATTGTTGAAGCTACCAAACAAAGAGACCCTTGCCTTAAATTAGGAGTTCGTTTTAATGATATGAATATTATCAAACAGTTTTGGAATACGACTATGTGTGGGGTGTATTTTAAAATACTTCAAACCGGAAAAGTAATGGTTGGAGACGAATTTAAATTAATAAAAAAATGTCCAGAAAACCCAACCATTGCAGATTTATATATTGCCAAAAGAGCTACTAAGGGATTCTAAAAAACTAAACAACTGTCTCTTTTTTATGCAGAAGACGAGTGAGTTTCATTGAAAGATCCAATAAGATAATTTTGGTATTGCCATTTCTTTCTATATGATAAATGGCATCACTTAGTTCTTTTTCTATAGCTATAATATTTTCACCATGGACAAAAGGAGCAAATTTTTGTAGCTCAAAATCGAGTGTTTGTATTTCTAAAAACAACAAATCTGGAGATTTATAATTGAGTAGCAAGGCCTGTCTAAAAAACTGCAAGCAATATTCTAAAAACTGTTTTTGATTTTCTCGACCTGTTTTGGCAATTGTTTCAGACCAAACGACTAATTCTTGAATAATGGCGGCATTCTTTTTTGCTTTAAAAGCAGTACGAATCCAAGTAATCACCCATTCTTCAAAGACTAGATCGTTAGAGTCTTGATGTAATAAATGCAGGGCTTTATTATAATTTCCTTCTGCTTGAGTTGCAATTTTTAAAGCAGTCCCTTCAGAAGTTTGCTCTCTTTGTTGCAAATTCTGGCTAATATCTTGTTCACTAAGCGCCGGAAAATGTAGGGCCTGGCATCTTGATTTAATCGTATTAATTAGTTGCTCTTCATTTTCTGTAACTAATAAAAAAATTGTTTTTTCAGGTGGCTCCTCAATTAATTTTAACAATTTATTGGAGGCAGCATTGTTCATCTTTTCAGCCATCCATATAATCATCACTTTAAAACCACCTTCGTAAGATTTTAATTGAAGTCTTTTAACAATATCAAGAGCTTCCTCTACACCAATGATCCCTTGTTTATTTTCTACACCAATAAACTGTAGCCAATTAAAGAGACTCCCGTATGGCTGATCGGTGATAAACTCTCTCCACTCGTCTAAAAATAAATTACTAATAGGGTGTTTTTTTACAGCATCAGTAGTCGTTACGGGAAATGCAAAATGCAAATCAGGATGCTGAAGTTTTGCTGCCTTCAATTCACTTGCCTCTGGATTGTCTGAAAAAAGGCCTAATAAAAATTGAGCATAGGCAATGGCCATTGGTAAGGTTCCAGAACCTTCTTTTCCAACAAATAATTGAGCATGCGGAATTCGACCATTTTGCGCAGAGGTTCGCAGATGGTTTTTAATAGGCTCTTGACCAATAATTTGATGAAAATGCATATCACAAATATAAGTGATAATTTTACGAAAATGAGTTATTAACTTTTCAGTTTTCAATTTCTATGAACATATATTATTGGCTACTTTTGTAAAAAATATTTTGGAATGATAACCATCAATGACTTCAATTTTAAGAACAAAAAAGCAATCATCCGTGTAGACTTTAACGTGCCCCTTAATGAAAATTTTGAGGTAACTGATCTTACTAGAATTGAAGCGGCAAAACCAACAATTAGTAAGGTATTAGGAGACGGGGGATCTGTTATTTTAATGTCACATTTAGGAAGACCTAAAGGAGTTGATCCTAAATTTTCTTTACGACATATTGTAGACAAAGTTGCTGAAGTAATGGGTGTTCAAGTTCATTTTGTTGAGGATTGTATTGGGGAAAAAGTAACAAGGGCTGTTCATAATTTAAAAAGAGGAGAAATTTTGTTGTTGGAAAACCTTCGTTTTTATTCAGAGGAAACTGCTGGAGACGAATCTTTTTCAGAACAATTATCCAACAATGGAGATATATTCGTACATGATGCTTTTGGAACCGCCCATAGAGCTCATGCCTCTACAACAATAGTTGCAAAATACTTTTCTGAAAATAAATGTTTTGGAAGTTTACTAGCCAAAGAAATAGAAAGTATTGATAAAGTTTTAAATAACAGTGAGAAACCTGTTTTAGCTATTTTAGGAGGTGCAAAAGTATCTTCCAAAATTACGGTGATAGAAAATATTTTAGACAAAGTAGACCATCTCATTATTGGTGGGGGTATGACTTTTACTTTTATAAAAGCGCTAGGAGGATCTATTGGAGATTCTATCTGTGAAGACGATAAAATGGAAATGGCTCTTGAAATTCTAGAAAAAGCAAAAAATAAACAGGTGCAAGTTCATTTGCCAATCGATGTTATAGCGGCTGACGATTTTTCGAATGATGCGAATACAAAATTGGTAGAGGTATCTAATATTCCAATTGGTTGGCAAGGTTTAGACGTTGGGCCAAAATCTCAAATTCTTTTTGATAGGGTGGTCAATCAATGTAATACGATATTATGGAACGGTCCTTTAGGAGTTTTTGAATTAGAAACGTTTTCAAAAGGAACAATCGCACTGGGAAATTCCATTGACAAGGCAACACAAAATGGAGCCTTTTCTTTGGTTGGAGGAGGAGACTCTGTCGCAGCTGTGAAAAAGTTTGGTTTTGCCAATAAGGTAAGTTATGTGTCTACAGGAGGAGGAGCGATGTTAGAGACCTTGGAAGGTAAAACACTTCCAGGAATCGAAGCAATTTTATCCTTATAAGTAGTGATTAATTTAAACGAAGAAAAGATGAAATACACAACCCTACCCAATACCGATGTAAAAGTGAGTAAAATTTGTTTAGGAACCATGACCTGGGGGAATCAGAACACCCAAGAAGAAGCATTTGAGCAAATGGATTATGCTTTAGATCAAGGGGTTAATTTCTTTGACACTGCTGAACTATACCCTGTTCCAGCAACCCCTGAAACCTATGCAGATACAGAAAGAATTATTGGAAATTGGTTTCAGAAAACAGGCAATAGAGAAAAGATAGTTTTAGCAAGTAAAATTGCAGGGGGTGGAGATTATACCAAACATATCAGAACAGGAGGTTTTACAAAACAAAATATTACGACAGCGATAGAAGGCAGTTTACAACGATTACAAACAGACTATTTAGACTTGTATCAATTACATTGGCCTTCCAGAGGCGTGAATTGTTTTGGAGTAAGAGATTACCCTTATCAAACTACTACAAAACAAGCTGAGAATCATCTAGAGATTTTAGAAAC
>CATISV010000057.1 GCA_949541125.1 Flavobacterium sp. SCGC AAA160-P02 | reverse complement strand
TTGCACGTATGTGCAAAAGGATCGTAAGATTAAAGGATGGTGTCATAGTTGAGGATAAGAAAATAACTCAAAAAAAAGCTCTTTAAAATGTTTAATAGAGACCGTTGGTTTGAAATATTTGAAACAATAAAAAACAATAAATTAAGAACTTTTTTAGCTGGTTTTACTGTAGCATTAGGAATACTAATTTTCATTGTTTTATTTGGTTTTGGTAATGGTCTTGAAAATACTTTAAAAGAATATTTTAAGGATGATAAATTCAATACAATCTTTATTAGTGGTGGTAGAACATCAAAGCCATTTGGAGGATATGAATCAAATAGAAGAATTGAGCTAACCAATGAAGATATGACTGAAATTTCAGAAAAATTCGATTTTTTCATTGAAGGTATTACCCCAAGAGTTACAATTAGTAGTGAGGTTGGGTACAAATTAAAATCAAACAACTACACAATTAGAGGAGTAGGTCCACATCATCAATACAATGAGATGACAATAATGATGTTTGGGAGATATTTGAATGAAATGGATATTATGAACAAGGAAAAAAACATTGTTATTGGCAGATTAATTAAACAAGATCTATTTGGTGATGAAACAGCAATAGGAAAATATTTAACAGGGGGTGGAAGGTCATGGAAAGTTGTCGGAGTATTTCAGGATGACACGGGCGATAATGAAGAAAGAACAATTTATGCGCCCTATACAACAATGCAAAAAATACTAAAGAATACCGATGAAGTCGATCAAATAATTCTATCATACAATGAATCAATTGGATACGATGGAGCTCTGGAGTTAGAAAGAAAGTTAAAAACCTTTCTAAAAAATAAAAAGAAAATCGACCCATCTGATCCAAGAGGAATCAGATTAAGAAGTGCATCAAAAGACCTAAAAGAAAATCAAGATTTTTCTGATGCTTTAGCATATATTATTTTGTTAGTTGGAATTGGAACCTTACTAGCTGGTGTAATTGGAATTTCAAATATTATGGTATTTGTTGTAAAAGAAAGAACAAAAGAATTCGGTATACGAAAGGCTATTGGTGCAACCCCAAACTCAATTATAGCCATGGTTCTTCAGGAAGCTATTTTCATCACCACAATTTCAGGTTACTTTGGGCTATTTGTAGGTGTTGGTATTTTAAGTAGCTTAGGCGATACCTTAGAAAAAGATTATTATATAACAGATCCTTATGTTGATCTAAATACTGCTATTACAGCAACAATTATGTTGATCATTTTTGGTGCGATTGCAGGGTATATTCCAGCTCGAAGAGCTTCAAAAATTAAACCCATAATTGCCTTAAATGCTAAATAAATGAAAGAATTATTTTCAAAAGATACATGGCAAGAGATTTTTGGTTCTATTCAAAAAAATAGAACTAGAACAATAATCACGATGATTGGAGTTCTGTGGGGAATATTTATATACATAACTTTGGCTGGAGCGGCTAAGGGACTTGACAATGGTTTTGAAAAAGCATTTGCCTCAATTTCCTCAAACAGTTTATTTATTTGGGGGCAATATACTTCTCTCCCTTATGGTGGATTTAAAGCTAGAAGGGGTATTCAATTAAAAACATCTGATGTAGCAATAATAAAGAAAAGGGTGCCAGAAATTGAGTTTATAGCACCCAGAAATGTTAGAGGTGTTTTTGGATCTGCCGGTGGAAATGTAATTAGGGGGTCAAAATCAGGAACGTATGCGATATATGGTGAGTACCCTGAATACATCAAAATTGCAACAACCAAAGTTTTTGATGGTGGGAGATTTATCAATCAAGGCGATATGGATCAGAGCAGAAAAGTTTGTGTTATAGGTGAAAGAACAGTTGAAGAGTTATTTGATATAGACGAGGATCCCATTGGAGAATATATAGCAATAAATAATATATCTTTTAAAGTTATCGGGGTACATAAATTTGTTCAAGGCGGTGGTTTTGGAGATGATGGGGACATTTATATCCCTTTTATAACATTTAAAGATTTATTTAATACCGGAGAAAATGTTGGCTTTTTTATGATGTCTGCTTACGATAATGTTGATGTAGTAAAAGTTGAAAAGGAAGTTAAGGCCGTTTTAAAAGATATAAAGGATATAAACCCTGAAGATGATGAAGCATTGGGTGCATTTAATCTAGGTAAAGTTTTTAAGGATACAGTTAATTTTGTTGATGGTTTATCTTTTCTTTCGCTAATTGTTGGGATTGCAACAATTCTTGCAGGGGTTATTGGGATTGGAAATATTTTATTAATCTCAGTAAAAGAAAGAACTAAAGAAATAGGAATTAGAAGAGCATTAGGGGCAACACCTGGACAAATAAGAAATCAAATAATCACTGAATCTGTGTTTTTAACCATTATATCTGGAATAATTGGGATAATATTGGGGACTGCAATTCTTTACGGAATTAATGTTGCAACCCAAGATTTATCAGACTTCCCATATACTAACCCAACGGTTCCTTTAAAATTTATTTTTGGGGCATTGGCTCTTATGATTATATTAGGAACATTGATTGGAATGTTACCAGCTCAAAAAGCTGTAAGTATTAAACCGATAGATGCCCTTAGAGAAGAATAATAATTTAATTATATAAATATGAAATATTTAAAATATGTAGGAATTGGAGTATTAATACTTGGATTTTTGTTTTCCATGGCTTACTATATTCAAACCAATAGCAGATCCGCAATAACTTACGAAACTGCAAACTTATCTAAACAAACTATTGAAGAAAAAATTGTTGCGACAGGTAGTGTAATTCCTGAGGATGAAGTGAACATAGTTCCTCAAATTAGTGGAATAATTGACGAAATTTTTGTTGAGGAAGGAGATGAGGTTGTAGCAGGTGACCTATTAGCAAAAATTAAAGTGGTTCCAAATGAACAAGCTCTCAACAGCGCTGAAGGTAGAGTAAAAACATCTAGAATAGTCTTGAATAATTCTACTAAGGAATATAACAGAAATAAAAAATTATTTGATAAGGGTGTTATCTCAGAGCAAGATTTTAACTCAATTGAACTAAGATATAATCAAGATCAACAAAATTTAGAAAATGCTCTATCTGATTTACAAATTATCAGACTTGGATCTGTCGGTGGATCAGCACTAACAAATACCAATGTAAGGTCTACAGTTTCTGGAACTGTTTTACAAGTTCCTGTAAAGGAGGGGGATCAAGCAATTGAAGCAAATACATTTAATCCAGGTACCACAATAGCTACCGTTGCTGATTTGAACAAAATGATCTTTGAAGGCAGAGTTGATGAAGGAGAAGTTGGAAAATTAAAGATTGGTATGGATCTAACTATATCTTTGGGTGCAATCGAAGAAAAAGAATATGATGCAAAACTAACATTAATCGCTCCAAAAGGAATTGAGGTCGCGGGTGCGATTCAATTCAAGATCGAGGGTGACGTTTTTTTGGATAACGAATATGTAGTTAGAGCAGGATATAGTGCTAATGCAACTATTATAACCAATGTTAAAAAAGATATTTTATCAATAAATGAATCTCTACTACAGTTCGATAATACAACTAAAAAATCATTTGTAGAAATTCAAATTTCCGGTCAAAAATTTGAGAGAAGAGATATTGAATTAGGAATTTCTGATGGTGTATACGCTGAGGTTTTAGGAGGTGTTACTGAAAAGGACAACATTAAAATATGGAATAAGACAGAGCCATTAAAAAGAGGAGATCAAGAAGAACAAGAATATAAATATGATAACTAATTATATATGAAAAAGAATTTATTTTTTAT
>CATISV010000056.1 GCA_949541125.1 Flavobacterium sp. SCGC AAA160-P02 | reverse complement strand
AATCTATCAGCAATCCATCCCCCAGGAATAGAGGTTAGATAGACAAACATTGTATACGTTCCATAAAAAGAAAGAGTTTCGGCATTAGACCAACCAAATCCAGATTGTGGATCACCAACAATAATTGGTGCTGCTAAAAATAAAGTAAGGATTGCTCTCATTCCATAATAAGAGAATCTCTCCCACATTTCTACAAAAAATAGGATATACAATCCTATTGGATGTCCAAAGAGTTCTTTTTTATGGGGTTGTTTTACTATTGTGCTCATAAGGGTATTATTTATATTTTGTTATTATGGCATCTAATAAGAAGTATGATGGCCACAAAAATGAATGATTTCTTCAATCTATAATTTCATATTTGGTAATTGATTGCCAAGTTTACGGAAAAATCAGCAAAAATCACTTTAATTATTCGATAAATATTGAATTCATTCTACAGTGTTTCATTGATTCAATTATCTTTGCTATGCAATCTAAAATGATAGCCATGTCAAAAATCATTTCCGGTTTTTCCAAACTAACCAAAGAAGAAAAAATTAATTGGTTGGCCACTACTTATTTTGAGAATCAGCCAGAAATCATAAAAACAATCAAGCAATATTGGAATAGTGATACCTCATTGCAAGAATTACATGATGATTTTACTGAAAATACCATTTCCAATTTTTATATGCCTTACAGCCTAGCTCCTAACTTTATCATTAATGATAGAGACTATGTAATTCCGATGGTTATTGAAGAAAGTTCTGTGGTAGCTGCAGCCTCTTTAGTTGCCAAATTCTGGAGTACAAGAGGAGGTTTTAAAGCCGAGGTACTCTCTACTTCTAAAACAGGACAAGTACATTTTATGTATGAGGGAGATAAAAAAGAATTAGAACGTTATTTTACTACAACAAAAAAATCTTTGTGGACTGCCACTTCATCTATCACTAAAAATATGGAGAAACGAGGAGGCGGGATTAAACATATTGAACTTATTGACAAAACAGAAACCTTAGCTCATTATTATCAACTTCATGTTACTTTTGAGACTGTAGACTCTATGGGAGCTAACTTTATAAACTCCTGTCTTGAAGCCATAGCCAATGAGTTCAAAAACGATGAGATAGAAATAGTGATGAGTATTCTCTCTAACTACGTACCTGAATGTCTTGTAAGAGCTGAAGTATCTTGTAAGATAGATGATTTGGGCGGGGAGAATCCGAAAAAATTTGCCAATAAATTTTATCAAGCAGTTCAGATAGCAGCAGTAGAACCCTACAGAGCAGTCACTCATAATAAGGGTATTATGAATGGAATTGATGCGGTTGTATTGGCAACAGGAAATGATTTCAGAGCTGTTGAATCAGGTGCTCATGCCTATGCATCAAAATCAGGATCTTATACCAGTTTAACCCACTGCGAAATCAACAATGGTGTTTTTAAATTTTGGATAGAAATTCCATTAGCTTTAGGAACCATCGGTGGTTTAACATCCCTACACCCCATGGCAAAATTATCATTGGATATATTACAAAAACCAACAGCAAAAGAGTTAATGATGATTATAGCAACGGCAGGCTTGGCTCAAAATTTTGCAGCACTAAGAGCCTTGACAACGAAAGGTATTCAGCATGGACATATGAAAATGCATTTACAAAATATGTTAAATCAATACAATGCAACCAAGGAGGAGAAATTAATAATTAAAGCCTACTTCAAAGACAAGACCGTATCCCATTCGGCATTCGTAAAAAGGATTCAATTTTTGAGGAAGAAAGAGCAGTCTTGGGTAGATTTTTTGAAAGAAGATGTACTTAGGGGGTATCTTTCAAAGTTGGATGAACATTCTAGACCTATTTTTGGGAAGATGAATCCTCAACAAATGATTGAACATTTGAGCTTGGTGCTTCAAATAGCCAATGGAAATATGAAAGTTGATATTTTTGTTTCCGATGAGAAAGCAGCAAGAAGAAAACCTTTTTTAGATTCCGAAATGGAACTTACACCAGGATTTAAAGCAGCTTTTTTACCAGAAGAACCAACACCAACAAAATTTGCAAACATAGAGGAAGCCATAGATGATTTGATTCATCAAATACATCAGTTTACAAGTGTTTATGAAAAAGAACCAACAAGAACAATGGTTCATCCATTTTTTGGTAACCTTAATTATGAGTACTGGAAGAAGTTTCAAGTAAAACATTTTACCCATCATTTTAAACAGTTTGAACTTATTTGATGAATTTTTATAGTAATGGTAAACTATTATTAACAGGAGAGTATGTTGTTCTGGACGGAGCAATATCTCTTGCTGTACCCACAAAATTTGGTCAAGATTTATTAGTGGATCCTATCAAAGAATCTTTACTGTTATGGAGAAGTTTTTCTCACACAGGGGAATGTTGGTTTGAGGCGACTTTTGATGTTCCTAAGTTACGATTACAATCTGCTACATTTACATCAGATAAAGAGGGTAGTGCTGAGTTTATTGCTGAGACTCTGTGTAATATATTGAAAGAAGCAAAAAAAATAAACCCCTCATTTTTAGGTTCAACAAAAGGCTATATAATTAAAACAAATTTAGATTTTCCTAGAAATTGGGGATTAGGTTCATCCTCTACATTGGTTAACAATATTGCACAATGGGCAAAAATAGATGCTTATCAATTATTATGGAATTCCTTTTCTGGAAGCGGCTATGATATTGCCAATGCACAGTACAATTCACCTATTTTATATCGGTTAAAGAACGAAAAACCAATCATAGAAACCGTTGATTTTGTGCCAGAATTTTCCAATCAACTCTTTTTTGTGCATCTCAATAAAAAACAAAATAGTAAAGAAGGGATTGCAAAATATAGAGAAAGTTCAGAAGACGTTGAAAAGCAATTAGGTCGAATTTCTGAAATTTCATCTGCCATGATTGTTGCCAATTCTTTGTTAGAATTTGAAAATTTGATGGAAGAGCATGAGCAAATAATTTCATCGCTCCTACAAGTAAAACCAGTCAAAGAAGCCCTATTTTCAGATTATGATGGAGCCGTTAAAAGCTTGGGAGCATGGGGAGGTGATTTTGTTTTAGCAACGGGTGATAAAGATTCAATGAATTATTTTAAAGAAAAGGGATTCAAAACAATTCTTTCATACACAGATATGGTGCTATGAAAAAAGTAATCATTATTGGAGGTGGAGCTGCTGGCTTTTTTACGGCTATTAATGCCAAAGAAATGAATCCTGACCTTGAGGTTACAATTTTAGAAAAAGGAAAAGAAGTCTTACAAAAAGTAAAAATATCTGGTGGTGGTCGCTGTAATATAACTCATGCTTCTTTTGACCCCAATGAATTGATAAAATTCTATCCAAGAGGAGAAAAAGAATTACTAGGTCCTTTTCATCAATTTATGACGACTGATACCTTTGAGTGGTTTGAGAAAAACGGAATTCCATTAAAAATTGAAAAAGACAATAGGGTATTCCCAGAATCCAATACTTCTCAAACAATCGTTGATTGTTTTCTTGAAAAAACGAATAAATTGAATATTCCTGTTTTAAAAAATCACAGAGTTATTTCTATCAAAAAACAAGGAGATTTATGGTGTGTCAATACCAAAAGCCAACAATTTGTATGTGATGCCTTGGTCATGGCAGTTGGGAGTAGTAACAAAGTTTGGGAATTATCAAAGTCTTTGGGGCATACTATTGTTTCTCCTGTTCCATCTTTGTTTACTTTTACTATTAAAGACCCTAGAATTAAAGACTTATCAGGAATTTCTGTGCCGAATGCTATTGTGAAATTGATTGATACTAAATTAGAAGCTTCAGGCCCCTTATTAATTACACACTGGGGTATGAGTGGACCGGCTATTTTAAAACTTTCTGCTTTTGGAGCAAGAATATTGGCTGAGAAAAATTATGAATACGGAGTAGAGGTAAATTGGTTATCAAGACCAACTCATCAGATCGTAACGCTACTCTTGAATTTGAAAAAGGAACAAGCCAAAAAACAACTCATTATTCGTTCACCATTTGAAGAAATCCCTAAGCGTTTATGGGAGCAATTTGTAATTTCATCTGAAATTACATCAAAATCTAATTGGGCAGATTTGAGTCATCTTCAGATTGAAAACTTAGCAAATCAGTTAACAAAGTCAAAGTTTAAAGCAAAAGGAAAAAGTACCTTTAAAGAAGAATTTGTGACCGCAGGTGGTATAGATTTGAAAGAAATTAATTTTAAACGATTTGAAAGTAAAAAACAGACAAATCTCTTTTTTGTAGGAGAGGTTTTAAATATCGATGCTGTTACAGGTGGCTTTAATTTTCAAAACGCCTGGACTGGGGGGTGGGTTTGTGCCATGGCCTTAGCGAAAGACTAAGCCAATTCTCCTCTATGAGGTTGTAAAGCATCTCTAAAGACCTTCATATCAGACTCATTTACAGTTATAAATGCACAGTACAGCATAGGATTCCTTTCTT
>CATISV010000055.1 GCA_949541125.1 Flavobacterium sp. SCGC AAA160-P02 | reverse complement strand
GCGGGATATTTCCACGAAAGTGAAAACAAAGGAAATAGGAAGTTTTTCACTATGGGAGCTGGATTTAAAACCAATGCCTTAAATATAGATTTATCCTATTTAATTAATTCTTCTGATGTGAACAATCCACTAGAAAATTCTCTTCGTTTTTCTCTGTCATTTGATCTAGGGGAAATTTATGAGGATTATTAAAAACTTTCAAAGTTTTACATGAATAATTCTTGATGAAAGAAATTAATATCGATACAAAAGCGTTTGTTTATGAAGATATCAACGAACTAACGGATGTAGACAAAAATCTAATGCAAGCCGCCATCAAAGTTGCCATCAATGCCTATGCACCCTATTCTGGTTTTAGTGTTGGTGCAGCGCTTTTAATGGAGGATGATTCTATCATCACAGGAAATAATCAAGAAAATGCGGTATATCCATCTGGGATGTGTGCAGAAAGAGTGGCCATATGGAAAGCAGGGTCATCTTTTCCTAATAAAAAAGTTAAAAAAATAGCCATTACTGCGATTTCTTCTCATAAGAAAGTCGATAGACCTGTAGGGCCTTGTGGATCCTGTAGACAAACCTTACTAGAATATGAAATTAATCAATCAGAGAATATAGAAATTATGTTTAAAGGAGAGGTTGGAAAAGTGGTGAAAACAAATTCTATTGCTTCATTATTACCTTTTTCATTTGACAACTCTTTCTTATAATTTAAACCTAGTTTAAATTATACAATAAATAAGTATTTTTTTTAGTCGATTATCACAAAAAGAGTCTTTAATTATGAAAAGATATTCGTGAAATATTTTTTTATAAATGAGATGCTAAGGGCTAAGGATATATTAATTCTGTAATGGAATCACACAAAGTTTTATCCAATTTTAGGTGTTGAACATCGTATTTGATTCGATCATCGAAAGTTAAAATCAAAAGATTACCTTTATCTTTACGCTGTAAAAAATTTTAACTGTATATTTTATGATATCTTCCATCATTTCAGGTACTGGTTCATACATACCTAAAGTAAAAAAAGAGAATAGTAAATTCTTAAAGAATCGTTTTTTTAATGCCGATGGTACAAAAATTCCAAGTGATAACAAGACCATTATCGATAAATTTAAAGCCATTACTGGTATTGAAGAAAGAAGATATGCTATTGCTGACTACAATTCTTCAGATTTAGGTTTTTTTGCTGCCCAAAAAGCCATTGAAGATGCCGGTGTAGATCCAGAGGAATTAGATTATATTATTTTAGCTCATAATTTTGGAGATGTAAGCTCAACTGCTATTCAAAGTGATATACTTCCTAGTTTAGCGACAAGAGTCAAATATAGATTGGGAATTAAAAATCCTAATTGTGTAGCCTATGATATTCTATTTGGTTGTCCAGGTTGGGTAGAAGGAGTTATCCAAGCTCAAGCATTTATACAATCAGGAATTGCCTCTAAAATTTTGGTCATTGGAGCAGAAACATTATCTAGAGTTGTCGATAAATTTGATAGAGATTCGATGATATACAGTGATGGTGCTGGGGCTTGTATTGTTGAAAAAAGTAAACATCAAGAATCAGGAATTTTAAGTCATGCCACCCAAACTTTTGCAAAAGATGAAGCCTATCATTTATTTTTTGGAAAATCATATCATACAGAGGAAGATCCCGAAGTTCGATATATAAAAATGCATGGAAGAAAGATTTATGAATTTGCGCTAACTCATGTTCCTGCAGCCATGAAAATGGCCTTAGATAAAAGTGGAATTTCAATCAGTGAGGTAAAAAAAATATTTATTCATCAGGCCAATGAAAAAATGGATGAGGCTATAATCAAACGATTTTATAGATTGTATAAAGCAGATGCTCCTGAAGGGGTCATGCCTATGAGTATTCATAAATTAGGAAATAGTTCTGTGGCGACAGTTCCAACCCTGTTAGATCTAGTATTAAAAGGAAATGTAAAGAATCAAGAGGTAGAAAAAGGAGATGTCCTTATCTTAGCATCTGTTGGTGCAGGGATGAATATAAATGCAGTGGTATATCGATATTAAATTTTGTATAAATTTTAAACACAAAGTTTTCATATCAAAATTGAAGTACTATTTTTGCACATGCAACAACACGATGTCCTTATTTTAGATTTTGGATCGCAATACACTCAATTGATTGCGAGAAGAGTAAGAGAATTGAATATCTATTGTGAAATTCACCCTTATAACAAGCCACCAGCAAATGCAAATGATTTTAAAGCAATCATTCTCTCTGGAAGTCCTTCTTCTGTTAGAGCTGAAAATGCACCTCATTTTGATTTCTCAGAAATTAGAGGAAATAAACCCATCTTGGCTGTATGTTACGGAGCTCAGTATTTAGCACATTTTTCAGGAGGAAACGTAGCCCCTTCCAATACTAGAGAATACGGAAGAGCAAATTTGTCCTACATCAAAGAGAATGAGATTTTCTTTTCAAGGATATCCGAGGGGAGTCAGGTTTGGATGAGTCATTCAGATACCATCAAAGAATTACCAACAGGAGCAATTCTTTTGGCAAGTACTTCTGATGTGGAAAATGCAGCATTCAGAATAGAAGGGGAAGATACCTACGCGATTCAATTTCATCCTGAGGTATATCATTCTACCGATGGAAAAAGATTGTTAGAAAATTTTCTTGTTAACATCGCAGGAATTGCACAAACATGGACCTCTGATTCTTTTGTTGAAACTACGGTTTCAGAACTTCAAGAAACACTAGGAAATGATAAAGTAGTTTTAGGCCTATCTGGAGGAGTAGATTCTTCTGTTGCTGCTGTTTTGTTGCACAAAGCTATTGGAAAAAACTTGTATTGTATTTTTGTGAATAACGGACTCCTCCGTAAAAATGAATTTGAAAGTGTTCTCAATCAGTATGAAGGTATGGGATTAAACGTAAAGGGGGTTGATGCCTCGGCACGTTTTTTGAATGCCTTATCGGGAATTTCTGACCCAGAGAAAAAAAGAAAAGCGATTGGGAATTCATTTATTGATGTTTTTGATGATGAAGCTCACAAAATAGAGGGGGTAACATGGTTGGCACAAGGAACTATTTACCCTGATGTTATTGAGTCTGTTTCTGTTAATGGAGGCCCATCTGCCACCATAAAAAGTCATCATAATGTAGGTGGATTACCTGATTTTATGAAATTAAAAATCGTAGAACCATTGCGTATGATTTTTAAAGATGAAGTCAGAAGAGTAGGGGCTTCTATGGGAATTGATTCAGAATTATTAGCAAGGCATCCATTTCCAGGACCTGGTTTGGCGATTAGAATTTTAGGAAATATTACTCCAGAAAAAGTTCGAATTTTACAGGAGGTAGATGCTATTTTTATCAATGGTTTAAAAGAATATGGTTTGTACAATAAGGTTTGGCAGGCTGGTGCCATATTGTTACCCGTAAATTCTGTAGGTGTGATGGGAGATGAAAGAACCTACGAAAAAGTTGTTGCTTTGAGAGCTGTGGAAAGTACCGATGGGATGACCGCTGATTGGGTAAATTTACCCTATGAATTTTTACAAAAAATATCAAACCAAATTATCAATAAAGTAAAAGGTGTGAATAGGGTTGTATATGATATTAGCTCAAAACCACCAGCAACCATTGAATGGGAGTAATCTATGAAAAAAGGTATCGTATTTATCGTCTTGTTTTGTTTTGTGATCACTAGCTCATATGGTCAAGAAAAAAAGTATATTTCCTATTCGGTAAAAAAAGGGGAAACCATCAAGCTTATTGCAAAGCGATTAGGAATAAAAACAAAAGACTTATTACAATTAAACCCCGATGTATTAAGAAAGCCAGCTCCCGAGACAGTGATTATTATCCCCAATCATAAACTGCAACAACAGCCCCTTATTGATGATGCCATTTTGGAAGAAATTGATTCCATAGGTACTGTTAATACTACTAATATTGACGAGTTGAAAGAAACCTTTATTATTCATAAGGTTGTTACAGGAGATACTTTTTATAGTCTAACGCGATTTTATAATGTTTCTGAAAAAGAAATAAGGTATCTAAATCCAGTTCTTGAAAATGAAGGTTTACAACCCGAAATGTTTCTCAAAATAAAACCAATAGAAGATGAAAATAAGGTGCTTATTTACAGAGATAGCATTCAAGAAAATGCTTCTGTAAAACTAGCTATGATGCTTCCCTTTAGAGCGATTGAATATGATACCATAGATGGCAAAGATATTTTTAAAACGAATAAACTAGCCAATATCACTACCGATTTGTATTTAGGAGCCTTGGTTGCTTTAGATTCCTTGAGAAGTTTGGGAATTAGTTTGGAACTTTCTGTTTTTGACACTGGAAGAAAAAATACGAAATTGGATTCCATTGTATCATTTACAGATTTTAGTGAAATAGATGCGATTATTGGCCCTTTATATTCAGAAGAGGTACCAAAAGTTGCCAATAAAGTTTCAGTTCCAATAGTTTTTCCAGTATATTCAAAAAAACAAAGCTTTTTTAAATCTCCAAAAATTAGTAAAACATATGCAGATAGAGATTTCCATCAAAAGGAATTGGTGGATTATATATTCTCTAGCTACAACAATGAAAATATCCTCATCATTGGAGATAGTACGCTTGCATCCATTAAGAATAGTGATCTAATTAAGTCTATTTTGATACAACATGATTCAATTACAGAACCTCAAATTATTCACCCTAGTCAAGGATATATAAAGAAACATTTTATCATCAACGCATTAAAACCTGATATTGGGAATTGGGTGATTGTAGCAACTGATGATAATGTTATAACATCAGATGTCGTTAATAGTTTAATTAGTTTACCAACTGAGGAACCTGAAGAAGAGGAGGAGGATCAAGAAGAACAGGATTCAAAAGAAAAAGATGAAAACGAAGAACCCGAGATGCAAATTTTACCTGAAGATACCATCATTAAACTCTTTGGATTTTTTAAATACAATCGGTTTGATAAAATTGATAATAATAAATTAGCCAAATTAGGGTTTACCTACACCACCGATGTGTATACTGATGAGAATTCATCAGCTATTCAAATCTTTAATAAGCAATATGTAGAGATGAATTATGCCTACCCTTCCTATTATGCCACGAAAGGGTTTGATATTGTCTTCGATACTGCGATGAGATTAGCTTCTGGAAATGAATTTAAAGATACTTTTAATAAGGGTGCTTCCTACAGAATCGAAAGTAAGTTTAAGTATATAAATAAACTCTTTGAGTCCTCTTCTAATAATGGGATTTATATTCTACAATACAATCCAGATTTGACCATCAAAAGAATCAAGTAAAATTTATTAAAATGGAGAGAGGTTTGATTGCCTTTCGTTGAGAAAAAAATACTTTGAATAGTGATTGATAAAAAGATTTTAGATTCTCTTCATTTGCTGTTTCATCATTTGCATTTGCTCCTTCAACATTCCGTGTTTATCAAGTTTTTTTGCTTCTGCCATTAAGGTAGTTGCCTCACGTTTTCGTCTTTTAGTCATTGCAATACCAGCCAATTGTAATTTAGCCATAGCCAAATCATGATTCATCGATAAACCCAATCGAACCGCTTTTCGTAAAAACTTTTCTGCTTGTGTCATATTGGTTTGCGAAAGCATAATACCATGTAAATAGTTATAATAACCTTCTTGCTTTTGAGTCAGTGCTGTACTTGGATTTTTGATATAGGCAAGCCATTTTTGAGCGCCGGTAAAATTTTGTTTTCTCAGCTGTAAAAATGCTAACAAAATAAATTCATTTTTAAAGTACAGAAAGATAAACATCGCTGTAAGAAATAGAATGGCAATTCCATTTCCAATATGCCCCTGCCAGAATTCATATACTGACCAAGCAATTGTTAAGGTTGCTAATGCTAATTTTATATTCTTATGAAACATATACGGATATTTTTTAAAGTTTCTGCTACGTATTTATTTATCTTATGTAAGGTAATCTCTTGACACAAAAGTACAATTTCTTTTAACTTTTATAAAACTTTCGATGTTTAAACCAAGAAGCGATTCCTAATACAAAAACAAAAAGAACAGAATAATAAACTGATTTAGGAGTAATCACCTGATCTCCACTTGCATAAGAATGAAGACCTGATAAGTAAAAATTTACACCAAAATAAGTCATCATGATAGATGCATAAGCTATAATTGACCATAAATTAAATGTATACCTACTTCTTAAGCCTGGAATAAAACGCATATGTAAAACAAAAGCATAGACCATGATAGAAACTAAGGCCCATGTTTCCTTGGGATCCCAGCCCCAATAACGACCCCAGCTTTCATTAGCCCACATTCCACCTAAAAAATTACCAATAGTTAGCATGATTAGGCCTATGGTCATTGCCATTTCATTGATGGTTGTTATTTCTTTAATATTGAGTTCCATTTTTCTCTTATTTCCTTTTGTGGTGAAAATGGTCAGGAATAAACCAACAATTCCTAAAATCATAGCCAAAGAAAAAGGACCATAACTAGCTACTATAACAGAAACATGGACTAATAGCCACCAAGAATTTAATACAGGTTGTAAATTTTCTATTTCTGGATCTAACCAATTTTGATGCGCAAACATTAGTATTACAGCGGTTAAAAATGTTGTTGCTGCAACTGTTAATGATGATTTTCTTCCAAAAGCCAAGCCAAATAACATCGTGGCCCAGGCAACATAAATAATAGATTCGTAGGCATTGCTCCAAGGTGCATTACCACTAATATACCATCGACACAATAAACCAAAAATATGATATATAAAAAGTAGTACTGTAATTCCTATAAGAATTTTTACCACCCAATCAATCCATTTTTTATTATTAAAAATTTGAAGAATAACAAAAAAGATTAAAAATAGGCTCACATACCCGTAATATTTACTTAGATTTTTAAATATTTGTGATTTGTTGTACCATATTTCCCATTCAATTTTTTCTTGATTTGGATATACTTCTTCGCCATATTTTTTTTGAAATTTTTTAATTCCATCCAGCATTTTAGAAGCTTCATTATAATCGCCACTTTCTTTTGCACTTTGCAATAACTGTATATATACTGGGAGTGATTGTCTTACAAATAAAGAATCATTTCCTGTGAAATTGGCTCTTGAAGTTTCTGGAAATGATACCCACTTATTATTTTCATCATTTAATTTTGGATAAATTCTTAATATACTTAAGCTCAAGGCTTGTGAAAATAAATAAATACGTCTTTCTATTTTAATTACATCTTTTTCGAATTTATTTTGAATATTTTTCTTTTCAGCCTCAGCAGCATATTTTCTAATTTTAGATTCAGTTCCTTCATAAAAATCTGATAATCTAGCATGAGTTGCATTTGGATCAACACCTATAATTTCACGTATTTCCGTATTTCCTTTTTCCAGATAAATAAATGGAATATTAAACCAAAGTTTCGAGTTTTCAATAATGGAAAGAAAAACTTGACTAGGATCCATACCATTAAAATATTCACTCTGGTATACCTTTCTTACTAATTCTGATGCAAATGTATGTGCTGGTTTCATTCGTCCACCAGCATCTTGGATGATAAGCTTGTTAAATTCCTCTGCATGATTCAAATCAACTAGATTTGCTTTCAGTATGGAATCAATTTGTTGAGTCGATATTTTTGTTGATAAATGATTTTCTTGTGCTTGAGTACTCCCAATAATTCCGATTGAAAGACCAATAAGAAGAGTGAGCCTAGCTTTTTTCTTTTTAATTTTTTGAAGCGATTTTTTTAGGAAATCAAAACGAGTCCCCTTGGCAAATAAAATACAAATCATTCCAAAATAAAGAAGAGAATACCCAATATAAGTAATTAATGTTCCCCAGAAATCGTGATTTACTGATAGATGCGTTTGTTCTACTTCTCCTGAGATATCATAGCTAGCTTGAAAGAACTTAAAACCTTTATAATCTAAAATATGGTTCATGAAAATTCTATAGTCAAAAGATTCCGATTCTTTCTCATTAATGACAGTAATTTCACTTGCAAAGGCTGCGGCGCTTTCTGAACCAGGGTATGTATCTAATTGAAAATCATTTAGCTTGATATAAAAGGGAGTTTCTAGTTGTTTAGGTCCATAATCTATTCTAAAATTTAAGCCATTTAATGTAAATTGAGAAGGTCTTTGTGGGGCGTATTTTCCGCCAAAAATTTGGATTTGCTTGCTGTCATCCTTGACCTTTACATCTAATATTAATGCATCTAATTTCGTATCATCTCTCGTATCTCCTCTAACAGTTTTTAATTCTCCTTTTTTAATGGGCTCTGGAATAACAAACGGTAAGCCAGCAACTCTATATAAAGATCTAAATTCAAATTCTTGAATACTATCTTGAGTAACAGTTCCCTTAACTTGGTCGGCCATTCGCATCCAAGTTCCGTTATTTTTTGTTTGAATGTGTAAGACACCATCCTTTCTAAAAAAATTAATTGTACCACTATTTTCTGGGTCTTCAAAACCAACTAAGACTCCATGGATATTTTGTAATGTCCCCTTTTTTAAATAATGTTCATGTCTTGAGCCACTGCTAGATTCTACAATGAATAAATATTCTGATCCTTTTTCATCGTCAAAAAATTGTTCTTCTGCCCATGGAAGATACTCTTTTAGAGTAACGGAAAAATTAGTTTCCTTAAAATCATCATTCAATGCCCATTTATTATTCCCTTTGGAAGAAAATAAGGTTGGTTTGTGATATGTTTTTTGTACTTGATTATTATCAACGACCAGATTTACGTAGGTTGTTTCCGATAAAAAGGTATTGGTTTTTTCTCCTTCGTTAATAAGCATAAGACCTTCATAGCCAAAATATCTTGTAATACCAGCTCCGATTAAAATGAAAAGAAATGCTAGGTGAAATAATAGTACCGGCCATTTTTCTTTACGCAACAGACGATAACGAAAGATATTCCCAAAGAAGTTAATGATGAAAAAAATCATAATAGCTTCAAACCACCAGGCATTATACACCAATGCTTTTGCAGTCTGAGTACCGTAATCATTCTCTATAAAAGTGGCAATGCCCATTGCAGCAGAAAAGCTGACAAAAAGAATAGCCATTACACGATTAGAGTATAAAAATTGAAAGATTTTTTTCATTCAAAAAATAAACTTTAAAAATGTAACAAATTTACAGATTAAACCGGATATATTACTTGTTTTGAATTTTTTTAAATTATAAAAAAATAGTATTAACTAAAGTTTAACAAGGTTTTTAGTATTCATTTTTTTTGTGTGTATTAGTTGGCAATTCTTGCGTCAATAATTCACATATTCTCCAAAATAATTTACTTTTAAAGTTTAAACAAAAAATAAAGACTAATCAATAAGCTTTGGTGGACCTGGAGGTATTTGAGCTACATAAACTTTATCTCCTTTTCTTTCTAGAAATTCATTTTTTACACCTTCAATTAATTTAGGATTTTTATAAAGATCGAGCATTGTCATTGCAAGTGATTTTGATGCGTATATCATCCCTTTATGACCAATTGACATTCCTGTACAAGCTACAACTGCCCAAGAGTGCCATGGACCATCTTTTGAAGCTGTGGTAACACCTAATCTTACTACTGGAACTACCTGACTTACATCACCGACGTCCGTTGATCCTCCCTGTGCAGGAAGAGTTGGCTTAATGGGTTTAATTTTTCCATCGATTCCTTTGAGCTCTTTTCCAGTTTCCTTTAAAATTGTATTTGCGTAATTAATTTCATCATCAGTATACTCGATTTCACCTAATAACTCAAAGTTTTTTTGAATGATTTCTGCTCCAAATCTATTAGGAATAATTTCATAAATACCGGAAATCAAATTTAATTCGTAATCAACATTAGCCATCATCGAAGCTCCTTTAGCCATTTTTTTGGCTCTTTCATAGAGGATATTTACATTAGCTTTATCATTCTCTCTTAACCTAGTCCATATTTGAGCGTAGTCTGGAACTACATTTACTACATCACCAGCTTTTTCGATATCATAATGTATTCTAGCTGTAGGTCTAATATGCTCTCTGTAATAATTGAGTCCGGTAGTGTAGAGTTCCATAGCGTCTACAGCACTATTTCCGTTCCAAGGATCACCAGAGGCATGAGCGGCATCACCAAAAAATTTTAATCTAAAATCAACAAGAGCCTTACTACTTTGTGTGCTTGCTTCGATCTCGTCGGCGGGATGCCAGTCCATACAAACATCAAGATCATCAAATAGTCCCTCTCTTACCATCCATACTTTTCCAAAAATTGTCTCTTCAGCAGGAGTTCCATAAAATCGAACAGTTCCTGAAATCTCTCCAGATTCAATCATTTCCTTTATCGCCACTGCAGCACCAAGACTAGCAGTACCAAAGAGATTGTGACCACATCCATGACCTGGAGCACCTTTGACAAGTGGCTCCTTTGTAGGTTGTTTTTTTTGTGATATACCCAGGTTGGCGTCAAACTCTCCCATTATACCGATGATAGGTCTTCCAGAACCATATTCAGCGATAAAAGCTGTTGGAATTTCTGCAACCCCTTTTTTAACAGTAAAACCATTTTTTTCGGCATAATCTGATAAATATTTTGACGATTTAAACTCCAAAAGTGCAGGTTCTGCAGCTTTCCAGATATTGTCACTTATTTTAATGAGTTCTTTTTTGTGTTTTTCAATGGAACTAATTAGTGCCTTTTTATTTTTTGACATTCTTTTTTGAGAATAGGATGAAATTGAAACAAAAAGGATTAATATAAAGAGTATTATTTTTTTCATTTTAAAAAAAAGTTAAGAATTAAGACACAAAAGATACTATTTTTATTCTTCAGAATCAATTAAAATAGTAATCATATCGATAGCAGCTTGAGCAATTTTGGTTCCAGGACCAAAAACACCAACAGCACCACAATCAAAAAGAAATTGATAATCTTGCGCGGGTATAACACCACCTACGATGACCATAATATCCCCTCGTCCGTATTTTTTTAATCCTGAGATTACTTCTGGAACTAGCGTTTTATGACCACCAGCAAGAGAGGAAATACCTAGGATATGAACATCGTTTTCTACAGCTTGTTTCACTGCTTCTTTTGGAGTTTGAAATAAGGGGCCAATATCTACATCAAAACCTAAATCTGCATAACCAGTTGCCACAACTTTAGCACCTCTATCATGACCATCTTGACCTAATTTAGCGATCATAATTCGTGGTCTTCTTCCTTCAAGTTCAGCGAATTTATCAGTAAGTTCAACTGCTTTTTTAAATAGTTT
>CATISV010000054.1 GCA_949541125.1 Flavobacterium sp. SCGC AAA160-P02 | reverse complement strand
TTAGGTCTTGGAGCAAGCCCAGGCATTACAAATTTGCTAGGAAGAATTGCAATCGATCATTTAGATATGGTTCATACAATTTATACAGGTTGGAATTTAGAGGAAGCACAACCAGAGTCAATATCTTCTCAGAAAGAAACTAATGCAGCTATGATTCATGGGATTGAGCAAATTACTGGAAAAATAAAGGTTTTTAAGGATGGTAAATTTCAAATGGTTAACCCTCTTAAAGAACTTGAAGTTTCATATCCTAATATCGGAAATTTTAGTGCATTTATTTTTGGCCATCCTGAAGCAATTACATTTCCACATCATTTCAAAGACCTTTTAAATTCAGCCAATCTTGCTCACGGAAATAAATCTACCATTTTTGTTTTAAAAATTATAAGGAAATTAATTAATCTAAAAATACTTACAAAAAAAACTGCTGCACGATTTTTAGAGTGGTTGGAAAAACAAGAAACGCCAAAAAAGCATGTTCAAGCAAACTCGTTACCGGAAATCTATGCACTAGCAATTGGATCTAAAAATGGTAATGAAGAGTCTGTTGGAGTGTCTCTTGATGGAGAACCATCGAGAGAACTAACAATGGGTGAGGCGACAGGCTATCCCTTGTCTCTTGGTCTTAAAATGTTTCTAAATAACGAAATATCAGAAAGCGGTGTTATTGCGCCTGAAAGTAAATGCATTAATCATAAAAAACTATTAATGGAAATTTATGAATCGTTTGGCATGAAAGATGCAAAAATAAAAATCGATAAATCTTGGTAGGTATATATGGTGCCCAGAGATGGGATTGAACCACCGACGAAAGGATTTTCAGTTATTCTTGAAGTCGAGCAAGGTAATCAATATTAAATATTTTGCTCCAGTTAAAATTTACTCTATTGATTTTATGTATAAATTTTATACTTATATTTACATTTCTTCTTCTGTATATTTAATCTATGAGTAAATTCTATATTTCATTAATAATTATATTTAATATCAGTATCAATGCTGACGAAATATCTATAGATGAGATGGTTGAGTTCATTGTTCAGGAACAATTCATATCTCAACAAGAAGATTCAATGAAAAATTCTATGTATACCATGATGGAGTCAATGGGTTTAAATGTAAAAAGTAAAACAATGAGTGATTTTTTAGACCCTCTTTTAAACGAATACTTAAGCAGCGTAGAAAAAAAAATGCCTGCCCTATATAAAGATATTTATTCTGATGATGAAATATTGGCACTATATAATTTTATGAAAACTCAGGAAGGAATTTCCATCACAAATAAACAACCTCTAATGATTCAGAAATCTATGTTAGTGGTCAGCGAAGATGCTGTTAAATTTAGTAAAAAAATAGGAATTGCTTTTCAAGAAAATCCTGAATTGATTCAGTCCTTAAGGAAGTAATAGTCTCATTTAAATACTATTTATTTTCAAAAGACATATTTTAATTAATATTTAAATTAAAAATTTTATGTTCATGAACACACTTGTTGGTGTGCACGACTGTGCACA
>CATISV010000053.1 GCA_949541125.1 Flavobacterium sp. SCGC AAA160-P02 | reverse complement strand
TTATCTCCATCGGGTCCAGTAACTATCACGATTAACGGAGAGAAGAAAATTGAAGTAGCTTCTGGAAGTACGCTTTTAACCACATTGGGAAATGAAAAAATATTTTTACCATCAGCTTGCGGAGGTGGAGGATCTTGTGTTCAATGTGAATGCCACGTAAATTCCGGAGGAGGTGAAGCTTTGCCGACAGAAACTCCTCATTTTACGAGGAAAGAGTTAAAACATGGAATACGTCTAGCATGTCAAGTAAAAGTAAAGCAGGATATGGATATATCTATTCCAGAAGAAGTTTTTGGAATTAAGAAATGGGAGGCAACTGTCGTTCGTAATTATAATGTAGCTTCTTTTATTAAGGAATTTGTGGTGGAAATTCCCGAAGATATGGGATATAAGGCAGGAGGGTATATCCAAATTGAAATTCCTGCATGTGAGATTAAGTTTTCAGAGATAGATATTACTGCACATCCAGAGGAACATGAAACGCCAGATAAATTTCAGGCAGAATGGGATAAATTTAATTTGTGGCCTTTGGTAATGAAAAATAATGACATCGTAGAACGAGCTTATTCAATGGCTTCTTACCCTGCAGAAGGAAGGGAAATTATGTTAAATGTTCGTATAGCAACTCCTCCATGGGATCGTGCTAAAAATGGATGGATGGATGTAAATCCAGGAGTAGCTTCTTCCTATATTTTTGCTCAGAAACCAGGATATAAAGTAACAATTTCTGGACCTTATGGTGAATTTTTTATTAATGAGTCCGAGGCTGAAATGTTATATGTTGGTGGAGGAGCTGGGATGGCTCCAATGCGTTCTCATTTATACCACCTTTTCAAAACCTTAAAAACAGGACGTAAAGTAACTTACTGGTACGGAGGTCGATCTAAAAGAGAATTGTTTTATATTGATCACTTTAAATCTTTAGAAAAAGATTTCTCTAATTTTAAGTTTTATATGGCATTATCGGAGCCTATGGAAGAAGATAATTGGAAGGTGAAAGATGGTTTAGATGGAGAAGGTGATGGTTTTGTTGGCTTTATTCATAATTGTGTCATAGAAAATTATTTAAATCACCATGATTCACCAGAAGATATTGAATTGTATTTCTGTGGACCACCATTAATGAACAAAGCTGTTCAGAAAATGGGAGAAGATTTTGGGATTCCAGATGAGAATATCAGATTTGATGATTTTGGAGGTTAATTATATTTTTTGAATTGTAAAATATTGAATGAAAACATCATAAGGTAGAACTAATTCTTTATTTTCACTTTTCATATGAAATAATTTCAATCAGTATAATAGGGGCTCTATTCTCACAACGATTTTTCATTCTTAAAGGTAAAAATTTAAAAAATATTTTCTCTTTTTTTAAGGAAAAAGGTAAGAATTTTTCTTCTTCGATATTTACAGGATCATAAAAGATATTTTCTGAAACAGAGATCCTCCATCCACAATTATCAATTTTCTTAGGCTCTATAATACCGAAAGAGTATCCTTTTTTTTGATAATCAACAGTTGTGTTTTTTGAGCCTAATTTTATGCTGTTGCATGCTATTATTAATAAAGTGATTAGAAAAAATATGGATTTTGAACTTGTTTGCAGCACTTGTTTATGTTTTAGTGGTTTAATATAGAAAAAATATGCAAGTATTTGCCAAGTAAAAACTTTGATAATCTTGCCAACATATTATATGAAAAAATGAAATAGAAGAAATGAACGATAAATTTCTTTTTCTAAAATTCAAAATTATTTATTAATCATTATCTTTACGCTAAATTGTAATCCCTAATACTTTTTGTTACCCCTTATACTTAAAAAAAATAATGTATAATGACAAAAATTAAATATTTAATATCAATTCTAAGTATTGTATTGATATCGATCCAATTGGGATTTTCTCAAGAAGCAAAAAATGAACCACAAAAACCTTATCAAGTAAACTTGCCATCAAAGGTAGAAAAAGTTCCTTCAATAGCTTCACAAATGAGTTCTTTAATCAGACCGAATTTAAACGATGATAAGGAAGTGCAGGATGGAAGATATAGTAGAGCGTCTAAAATAGATGTTGTCATTGGTAAAGGTTCAAAAGGTGATGATCAACTCGCAAAATATCCAAATAAACTAAAAGGAGCCATTTCTAATAGAACTCCAGAGCTTGTTTTCGAGACAGGAGCTTCAAGTTCACAACCAACAGATCCAGCGGGTGCTGTCGGGCCTAACCATTATATATCTGTTATTAATACAGCCTTTCAAATTTTTGATAAGTCTGGAAATTCTCTAACTGGTGGATTGGTATCTCCTAATCCTACAATATTTCCATCTGGTGGATGTTGTGATTTAACTGCCAGTTATGATAATGCTGCAGATAGATGGGTACTCAGTTTACTAGGCGGAGGTGTTCAAGTAGCTATATCTGATGGTCCAGATCCAGTAAATGATGGTTGGACAGTATACTCTTATTCTGCAGTTAGTGATTATCAAAAGCTATCTGTTTGGTGGGATGGATATTATATGACAGAAAATACAGGTAGTGCCAATAAGGTGCACGTTTTTGAAAGATCTGCTATGATTGATGCTGCCAGTGCTGGAACAACCCCTCAAATTGTTTCTTTCAATTTACCAGGCTTGGTAACAAGTGGATTTCACAGTCCACAGGTATTAAATATTAGTGGTGGAACATGGCCAACATCAGGAGGAGCAACTGTTGTGTATATGCAAGACGATGCTTGGAGTGGTGTAACAGAAGATCATATTAAATTATGGACTATCGATATGGATTGGGAAAATACTGGAAACTCAACAGTATCGGCAGCACAAGTACTTGGATCTGCTGAAGGGATCACATCTTATATTAGTGTATTTGATGGAGGAAGTTTCTCCAATTTAACTCAGCCAAATGGTGGAATATCTATAGATGCATTACAAGCCACTATCATGAACCAATCTCAATATAGAAAGTTTGGATCTCACAATTCGGCATTATTCAACTTTGTAGTTGATGTTGATGGAAGTTCTGTTGAACAAGGTGGGGTAAGATGGTACGAGCTTAGACAGACTGGAGACGGAGAACCTTGGACATTGTATCAAGAAGGTACCTACACAGCTCCAGATAGCAGACATGCTTGGAATGCAAGTTTAATTATGGATTATCAAGGAAATATTGGACTAGGGTATTCTGGAATGTCAAGTGCAAATAGTACAGATTCTCAGATTCGAGTAGGATCTTATTATACAGGTCGTTATGCTAATGATCCCCTAGGAACTATGACTATTGAAGAAGGAACTATTATGGCTGGAGATGCTAATATTCCAGGGTATAGATATGGAGATTACAGCAAGATTGATATTGATCCCTCTGATGATAAAAAATTCTGGTTTATAAATGAGTTGATGAATGGTGGAAGAAAGAATATCGCTGGGGTTTTTCAAATAGCACCCAATTTTAATGATGATATTGGTATAGTAAGTATAGACTCTCCTACCTCTGGATCTCTCAATGGGAGTGAAAGCATTATAGTAACTATTTTTAATTATGGACAGAGTGCAATTACAACTTTTGATGTTACTTATCAAATTGATGGAGGATCTGTTGTAAGCGAGCCATACACAGGAGCATCTATTGCCTCAGGAACCTCGGAACAATTTACCTTCTCTACACCAGCGGATTTTTCTACAGAAGGTCAAACATACACAATTACTGCTTCCACAGATTATGGGATGGATGAGGACAACAGTAATAACTCTACATCGATTAATGTGACTCACATTTATGCAAATGATCTAGGGGTAACAGCAATTACATCTCCAGTAAGCTCAGAAAGTTTAGGAAACGAAGCGATTACAGTAACGATTGAAAACTTTGGTACTGCTTCTCAATCTAATTTTGATGTTTCTTATTCCATTAACGGTGGTGTTCCAGTGATGGAACAAGTGACCAACCCTTTATCTGCTAGTTCAGATATGCAATATACCTTTGCAACATTAGGAGATTTCTCTTTGGATGGCACCTATGATTTGGTAGCTCAAACAGCATTGTCTTCAGATTCCAATACTTTAAATAATGCTGCTCAAGTTAGTATAGATAACACCGCATGCACAACAGAAATAAACGATTCTGATTTGTCGATTGGACCTAACGCAGGAACTGTAACAGAATCTGTCATTAGTATTACAGAGGATACTACCATTAGTGATTTGAACGTAATCTTAAATATTGAGCATACCTGGGTTTCTGATCTAGATGTGAAATTAATTAGTCCAGATGGAACAGAAGTGATATTGTTTGAAGATGTTGGCTCAAATGGTGATTTCTTCACAAATACCGTATTAGACGATGATGCTTCTTCCACAATCGATAGTGGATCATCACCTTTCACAGGTACATTTAGCCCTCAAGGAAGTTTGGCAGATTTCAATGGAATGTCATCTTCTGGTGATTGGACACTGAGTATAACTGATGATGCTAATCAAGATGGAGGTAACTTGTTGGATTGGTCCCTACAAATTTGTTCTTCCCCACCATTATCAGTAATCGATGAGAACAATTTAGCTGGAGATTTAAGAATATTAAATAAGGGAGATGGTCAATATGAAGTCGTTTTAAACTCTGATTCTTTGACTGAAGATTTAGATCTGAATGTATTCAATCTACTAGGGCAAAATCTACTTTGGAAAACTATTAAGAAGCAGTCTGGAACGTATTCTTACAACTTAAACATGTCCTATGCTTCCTCGGGAGTTTATATTATTAGAATAGGTAATAAATCATTGATGTTAAGCAGACGGATTGTCGTTGAATAAAAAAAATACTATAAATATAAAAAGAGAATCGAGAGATTCTCTTTTTTATTCTTCATTATTTCCGCTTTGCAAGCTCTATTGATTGAACTTTATGCAATGGCTAATAGATAGGTACTAGTAAAAAAATTAAAATAAGATATCCTTTGATTTTGATAATTTCTATGAACTTTTTATTTTTAATAATGAGAGGATTGTTATACTTTTTAGAACAGTTTTTAGTAATAACTCATAGACAATTTCCCTTATCTTTGGTCTCACAATATCAACAGCCTATCTTTTTTATAAAAAACGAGTAGTTGTTTTTTTTAAGCTGTTTATTAGCTATTTAAATTGTTAAAAGTTGAATAAAAATAAGTTATGAAAGTATTAACTGAGCAAGAACTTCATAATCTTGCTATGAATATTGTTGGTAAAAAATTAGAAAAAATGGGCTATGAATTTCAAGCAATTAATAGCAAACTAAAAAGACATCCCCAATTTGTTTTATTTAAAAAGGGAGAACCGACTATTTTTGTATTGGTAAAAGCATCCAATAACATTGAGAATCCTGAGAAATATGACCTTATTTGGATGGAAACTTTTAAAGAACATGCTAAAAAACAGAATGCAAAAGTATGGTTTGCTGGAGTAGGAATTGCGAATGCAGAAAGTATTGAAGCACCTATCTTTAAAGATCAACCTTATTATGTTGCTTTTAAAGATTTTGTTAAGATTTTAGAATAAAAAAGCATCACAATTTGTGATGCTTTTTTGATATAAAAATAAATTGTTATTCAGCTTTTGTTTCTAACATTTCAAAAAACTGACCGATTTTAGGTAAAATAATGATTTTAGTTCTTCTGTTTTTTGATTTATTTACTGGAGTGTCATTTGGAGCTAAAGGAACATAACTACTTCTTCCTGCTGCAATTAACCTACTTGGCTCTACACCAAATTTATATTGTAATATTCTTGTAATTGAAGTAGCTCTCTTTGCTGATAAATCCCAATTGTCTTGAATAATATCGTTTTTAATTGGAGTGGCGTCTGTATGACCTTCAATCATTACATCCATTTCTGGTTGGGCGTTGATAACAGTAGCTACTTTCTCTAGGACAGCATAAGCTTTTTCAGTAACATTATAACTTCCGCTTTTAAATAATAATTTATCTGATATGGAAATAAAAACAACCGTTTTTTCAACGTTAATTTCTATATCTTCGTCATCAATACCATCTTTTAATTCCTTTTTTAGGTTAAAGGCTACAACAAGATTCAGAGAATCTTTCTTAGATGCTGCTGCTCTGATTCTGTTAATATATTTATCTTTTTTACTTAATTGAGCTAATGTTTCCTTAATGTTATCGTTAGCACCTTGAGATAATACAGTTAGGTTATCAACATATTCTAAAGTTTTCTTTTTATCATTTTTTAAATCAGCAATTGTGCTATTTAAGTTAGAAACATTTGATTCACACTTTTCCTTATCGATCATGCATTTTGTTAAACTATTTTTAACAGCAAGTAATTCATCTTTGACCTTATCATGTTGGTTCTGTAGCGTAGCGTATTCTTTTTTTGAGACACAAGAACTCAAAATAAACAACACGAATAATGGTAATATTAATTTTTTCATTTTACTAGGAATTAAATTAAGTTACACAAATTTAAAAATATTGGCAATATAATAAAGGTCATTAACAAATTTTTTTGAAACTTTTATAAAAGCTTTAAATATTATCTTTACAAAACAAAAATTATTTTATGTGTAAGAGACATTGTTTAATTGTATTTTTTTTTGTTATAATTTCATGCAAAAAAGAACCACCAAAAACTAATTCTATACAATTACAAGGATCTGTTTTTGGAACTACATATAGTATCATCTATTATGATATACATATTGACTTTGATAAGGAAATTAATCAATTATTCGATCAAATAAACAAGGCTACTTCTACCTATATTTCATCCTCTGATATTTCTAGAATCAATAAAGGAGAAAAAGGAGTTAAGGTGGATTCTTATTTTAGGGAGATTTTTTTTAAATCTGAAAAAATATTTGAGGAAACAAACGGATATTTTGACCCTACAGTTGGTAGCCTAGTGAATGCCTGGGGTTTTGGACCTGAAAAATCCCTGTCAGAGATAGACAGTTCCAAGGTCAAAGAGTTGTTGCAATTTACTGGTTTTGAAAAGGTTTCTATAGAAGATGATATAGTCATAAAAAAATATCCTGAAATATATTTTGATTTTAATTCTATCGCAAAAGGGTATGGTTTGGACGTAGTGTCTAGGTTTTTAGAATCTCAGGGAGTTAAGAATTATTTGATTGAAATTGGTGGAGAAGTGAAAGTAAAAGGAACAAAACCTAAAGGAAAGTTATGGACCGTTCAATTAGATAATCCAAATTCAGATGGCACACGTTCTGCGTATACCTATTTACAATTAACCAATAAATCAATGGCCAGTTCAGGAAATTACAGGAAATATAGAATTGCATCAAATGGCGAAAAGTACGTTCACACAATAAATCCGAAAACAGGATTTGCAACTGAAAGTAATTTGTTATCTGCAACAGTTATTGCTGAATTAGATTGTGCAGATGTTGATGCTTACGCTACCGCTTTTATGGCAATGGGCTTAGAAAAAACAAAAGAATTTTTAGAAAAAAAACCAGAACTGAAAGTTATCCTGATTTATCTAAATGATCAAGGACAGTTCACTGAATTTAGAAATTAGTTTTTATATACTACTGGTAAAATTTCATCTTTCACTAACCTATATGTATCGATGAGCTGTGCAGAAATTTTTTTAGAATAATTTACTTCTTCAACTTGGAAACCTATAGACCTTAGTTTTTCAAAATAATCAGGACCATAAACTCTTACATGATCGTATTGACCAAATATTTTGGTTCTTTCTTTAGGATCAACAATAGAATCATCTTCAAAAGTATCGGTACGATTTGCATCAAGAGGTATTTGAAAAATACCCATTCCGCCCTTTTTCATAACACGATACAATTCTTGCATTGCTTTTGTATCATCCGGAATGTGTTCAAATACGTGATTGCAAAAAATGACATCAAAACAATCATTTTCAAAAGGTAGGTTAGTTATATCTGCTTTTATATGTGCAATTGGTGAATATAAATCAGCTGTTATGTATTCGTGACTTAGTTTTTGAAAAGGTCTTAAAAAACATTGCTCTGGAGCCATATGTAAAACTTTTAATTTCGAATTTTGTTGTGGATCTAGGAAATCGGTCTCATTTTTCAAGTACAACCATAGCAATCGATGTCGTTCTAACGATAAAGTACTGGGCGACAACACATTTTCCCTTTGGTTTTTGTAACCATAAGGAAGAAATTTACGAAAACTTTTACCATCTATAGGGTCTGTATATTTAGTTCCTTTTAGGTAAAAAGAAATAAAGGGTCTGGCGATATAACTTAGTTTTATAAGAAATGGACGAGGAATAGTATTTAATATGGTACTGAATAATTTCAAAATCTTAGATTAACAGAGGAGTATGACGAAATTCATTTTCTTCGTTATTTTCAATTCCCAAGGCTTTATAGATATATTGAAAAGTTGATAATAGCTCTGGATTTCCATTTACAATTGCAATATTATGTTCAAAATGGGCACTTGGTTTTCCATCTTTTGTTAAAATGGTCCAACCATCACTTAGTTGTTTGATTCTATGTGTTCCTAAATTAATCATAGGCTCAATGGCTACAACCATTCCATTTACGAGCTTTTTTCCTCTTCCCCGTTTCCCATAATTTGGCATTTCAGGATCTTCGTGCATTTTTTTTCCTAGTCCATGCCCAACTAATTCTCTTACGACTCCATACCCTCTATCTTCACAATATTTTTGTATAGCAAAACCGACATCGCCGACTCTGTTTCCAGCCTTTAATTTACGAATTCCTTCATATAAACTTTCTTTTGTAGCCTGAAGTAATTTCTTGGTTTCTTCCTTAATTTCACCAACTGCAAAAGTGAAGGCATGATCTCCATAAAAACCATTTTTTAAAGCACCACAATCAATGGAGATGATGTCTCCTTCTTTTAAGGGTTTGTCATTGGGAATTCCATGAACGACTTGTGAATTTGGACTCATACACAAGGTGTTAGGAAAATCGTATAATCCTAAAAATCCAGGAATAGCGTCTTGTGAGCGAATGTACTCTTCTGCTATTTTGTCTAAAAACAAGGTAGAAACACCTGGCTTTACTTCTTTTGCAAGTATCCCCAAAGTTCTTGAAACAACTAATGCACTTTCGCGCATCAATTCAATTTCTTCTCTAGTTTTTACTTTAATCATGGTAGGTATTAAAGCACAAATATACTTTAATTTTCATGGAACTTACTTCGTTAAAATTTTTAAAATATCCTTTTCTATTGATTTTTTTGAGTGTTCTATATAGCGACCAATCTCTTTATTATCTTTATAAAAAATAAAGGTTGGTGTCTGTTTGATGTTGTATCCTTTTTGTAAATTATTAGGTGTTTTTTTTCCTCTAGTGATTCCAATCATTTGAAAATTTTTAGTCACATCAAATTCAATGGATTCCATAATTTTGTAAAATCTAGGAAGTTCTCTTTCGCTGTCATGACACCATGTTCCAATAAAGGATTTTACGGTGACATTTCTTATTTTCTTTTTGATCTTTTTTAGAATCTTTTCATTGGGTGTATAGTCATTATAGTTCTGAGTAAACCAACTTTTGTACTTTCCTTTCAGAAAATCATTTTTTTGGAGGGGGCCAATCAAATTACCATTTATGTCCTCTTTCACCTGACTATAGGTGGTAAATATTGAACACATACAAAATAACAACAGTATTTTTTTCATACTACAGTAGTGATTTTCTTGTCATTTCGTTTGGTTTACTAGTTCCCATTAACTCTAAAACAGTAGGTGCAATATCCCCCAGTATACCATTTTTTATAGATTTTATTTCTTTATCAATAAGGATGACTGGAACTGGGTTTGTTGTGTGAGCCGTATGCGGGCTTCCGTCCGGATTCATCATTGTTTCACAATTCCCATGATCCGCTATTAAAATCGTCGTATAGTTATTTTCTAATCCAGTAGTTATGATATCTTTTGTACAAACATCTAAGGTTTCACAGGCTTTAATAGCTGCCTTAAAAATCCCAGTATGCCCAACCATATCTCCATTAGCAAAATTTAAACACACAAAATCTACATCTCCTTTTTGCAGTTCAGGAATAATAGCATCCCTAATTTCATAAGCACTCATTTCAGGTTTCAGATCATAGGTAGCTACCTTTGGGGAAGCACATAATATTCTTTTTTCTCCAATAAATTTCTCCTCTCTTCCTCCTGAAAAAAAGAATGTAACATGAGGATATTTCTCAGTTTCAGCAATTCTGATTTGCTTTTTGTTCGCTTTCTCAAGAACCTCTCCTAAGGTGTTTTTAATACAATCATTATTATATACTACATTAATATTTTTAAATTTTTCATTATAATTTGTTAGAGTTACAAAGTATAATGGTAGTTTGTACATTTCAAATTTTTTATTGTTTTTTTGGCATAAGACCTCTGTTAGTTGCCTTCCCCTATCGGTTCTAAAATTAAAGAAAATGACAACATCATTTTCTTGTATAGTTGCTATCGGATTTCCATCTTCATCAACCATAATAATAGGTTTAATGAATTCGTCAGTTATTGTGTTTTTATAATTTTTTTCAATACTATCTTGAGCATTTGTAGACCTTTCTCCAATTCCATGGACTAAAGCATCGTATGCTATTTTAATTCTTTCCCAACGTTTGTCTCTATCCATTGCATAATATCTTCCAGTAATTGTAGCTAATTCACCGGCAGTATTTTTCATATGCTCTTGTATATTATTGATAAAATACTTTCCGGATTTTGGATCACAATCTCTTCCGTCAGTAAAAGCATGTAAAAAAACATTCTCTAGTTTGTTTTCCTTTGCCATGTTTAATATCCCCTTAAGATGATTTATATGTGAGTGAACACCTCCATTAGAAACCAAGCCCAACAGATGAATATTTTTATTGTTTTTTTTAGCGTATTGAAAGGCTTTTATTAATTCTTTTTCTTTAGAAAACGTTCCTTGTCTAAGAGCGATATTAATTTTTGCTAAATTTTGATAAACAATTCTTCCAGCCCCTATGTTCATATGACCAACCTCAGAGTTCCCCATTTGACCTTCAGGTAATCCAACACATTCACCATCTGTTCTTAATTCTGCTGATGGATAAAGATTGTATAGTGAATTTATATAGGGAGTCTTTGCCTTAAAAATTGCAGAAACTGATGGGTTTTGAGTAATGCCCCAGCCATCTAAAATCATTAGGATTACTTTCTTATTCATATGCTATGATTAGTTCTGTAAAAGTAAGAAAGATTTTTAGGTGTTTTTAAAAATTTTGCGAAACCGATGCAGTAAACCAATATTGTAAGCTAATTTACTTGTTCTTTGGTTATTTTTAATACTAGGTATCATCGCTGCTATATAACCACCTAATCACCTATTATTGAATTTTTTAAGTTATATACCAATTAGAGGCCGTTCCTCAAAAAATGTTATAAGAGAAATTAACTTTTCATAAGAAATTCGTAATTTTATAGTGAAAATAAACACTTATTTTAATGAATTCTCATTTTGAACTCAACGAAGTCACAAAAAAACTTCCGAAGCATTTGCACAAGTATGTTGTAAAACAACCCTATGATGACTATACCGCTCAAAATCAGGCTGTATGGCGTTATGTGATGCGAATCAATGTGGATTATTTAAGTAAGGTTGCTCATTCCTCTTATCTTCAAGGTTTAGGGAAAGCAGGTATTTCTATCAACTCTATCCCAAGAATGGAAGGAATGAATCGTATACTTAAAGATATTGGTTGGGCGGCTGTATCAGTAGACGGTTTTATACCACCAAATGCTTTTATGGAATTTCAGGCATATAATGTTTTAGTAATTGCTTCTGACATAAGAACGATAGATCATATTACATATACACCAGCTCCAGATATTATTCATGAGGCCGCAGGTCATGCCCCAATTATCGCAAACCCAGAATATGCAGAATATTTACGAAGATTTGGAGAGATTGGAAGTAAAGCGATTTCCTCCTCAAAAGATACTGAAATGTATGAAGCTATCCGTTTGCTTTCTATTTTAAAGGAGGATCCAAATTCAACTCAAAAAGATATTAATGAAGCGCAAAATAAAGTAGAGTTTTTGCAACAAAATATTGGCGAACTCTCTGAAATGGCCCAAATACGAAATCTTCATTGGTGGACAGTTGAATATGGGCTTATTGGAGATTTAAAAACCCCAAAAATTTATGGAGCAGGATTATTATCATCTATTGGTGAAAGTAAAAGTTGTCTTCAATCTGAAGTTAAAAAAGTATCATATACCATTGAAGCGGCGAAGCAAAATTTTGATATTACTAAACCTCAACCACAATTATTTGTAACTCCAGATTTTGCACATCTAAGCATGGTTTTAGAACAGTTTTCCAATACAATGGGACTCAGAAAAGGAGGCTTACAAGGAATTTATAAACTGATTGATTCTAAAAATTTAGGAACGCTAGAGTTGAGTACAGGTTTGCAAGTTTCGGGAGTTTTTGAAAATGTCATTTCTCATGAAGGGCAACCAATATATTTTCAAACCATTGGACCAACGTCTTTAGCGACAAGAGATAGAGAATTGATTGGGCATGGGACTCATTATCATGCGAGTGGTTTTGGAAGCCCTGTAGGAAAGTTAAAAGGAATAAATATTCCGATTGAAAATATGAGTCCTAGAGATTTAGAAGCGTATCAAATTTATGAAGGAAAACAAACAACTTTAGAATTTGAAGGTGGAGTTTTAGTTCAAGGAGAGGTTATTACCGGAACAAGAGATTTAAAAGGAAGAATAGTAGTAGTCTCTTTTAAAAATTGCACAGTTACTTTTGAAAATCAGGTTTTGTTTAAACCAGAATGGGGAATTTATGATATGGCAGTGGGTAAAGAGGTTATCTCAACATATGCAGGCCCAGCTGATATTAACTCTTTTGAAGATTTGGGAAAAGTTTCAGAGACAAAAACACATAAAATTGTGTATTCAGAAGCCGAAAAACACTTATACAAATTATATGAAAAAGTTAGAGGTTTTAGAGAAGATAATACAATCATTGAAAATCAGTTATTAGAGGTTTTTTTAATGTTAAAGGATACATATAAGAATGATTGGTTACTAACTTTAGAATTGTATGAATTAGCTTTTCAAAAAGATTTTTCAGTTCAAAAAGTATTTTTAACACGTTTAGAAAAATTACAAGAGAATACAAAGTTTACTAAATTAATAGCTAAGGGGTTAGAGTTGATTCATAGAAAAAAAATACAGAAGAGTTAAAATGGGAATATTTGGTTTTTTTAGTCAAAAAGAAAAAAGAGAAGAAATTCAGAAATATATAAAAAATGGTGCTCTTATTTTAGATGTTAGAACACAAGCCGAATGGGATCAAGGACATATTAAAGGAGCTAAGCATATTGTTTTAAATACTATACCTGATCATATTGATATGATTATAGGTTTTCAAAAACCCATCATCGCTGTTTGTAAAAGCGGGGGAAGAAGTCAAAGTGCAGCAGACTATTTATCTCAAAACGGATTGGATGTCATCAATGGGGGCCCTTGGGAGAACGTTGCGCAATTAATTGAGTAATCACAGTTACATGTTTTTCTAAAAAGAAATTTCAGGATATTTTTCTTGAACTTTTTTAATTTGTTTTTGAACTGATTCTAGAAATTTCTTGTGTTCTTTAGATTCAGAATTAAAAGGTTTGTGTTCTAAGCTTTTTTGAATCTTCATGATTTGTTGAGTAACAACCAATGCTTCATTTGAAATCCAGCTTTCAGAAAACTTCTCCCAAATATAGTTAATCGCAATCGGATTAGGATGAATCATGTCTTCCTTATAAAATCGATAGTCACGTAATTCATCCATCATAATTTCATAACTAGGAAAATAGAATGTTTTATCATGTATTATTTTTACTTGATGAAGGGCTGAAATCAAATTCGATTTGCTTAATTGATTTTCAACAAACCCATCTTTTAGATGACGAATGGGAGAAACGGTAAAAATAAAATTTGCAGATGGATTAACTCTTTTAATCAAAGAAATAATTTTGTCTAAACTTTTAGTGATTTGATTCACCGATAACAACTCTTTTACGAATTTGTGTTGGGGAACTTTGTGACAGTTAGCAACAATTAAATCTGACTCTAGAAAACGATATATCCAAGAAGTTCCAAGTGTAATAATGATATGCGTACTGTTTTTTAACAACCTATTTGTTGATTTTATAGCGTCATTGAGTTTCTCTAATAATTCTTGCTTTACAGTTGAACTAAGTTGAGAATGTACATCAAAACAATGCCAACGCTCATTAAAAAAAAACACATCCTTTTCAGTATATTTTTTTTGATTAGTAGCCCCTGAAATCAATGATTCAATTGCTTTTGGGTGAAATAATATTCCGTATGGATTTTGGGCTGATTGAAATTTAAAATACGCTAACTTTTCTCCAATATTTTCAGAAAAACACGAACCTAATAGGAATATTTTTGAATTGTAATCAATAGGGCAACTTGTTTGTTGATTAAGAGGTATGCGGGTTTGAAGATTCAATCGTTTTTCTTTAAGTCTATTCTTCTAATAAATATTTATTTTCTAGCTTCTTAGTTTTTATTGCTTCAATCCATCGATTTAGATAATAAAAAAGAGGATCTATGTCAAATATTTTTTTGCCTTACTCAGTGCCTCTTTAATTCCTTTAGGATTTTTTCCTCCAGCTGTTGCAAAAAAGGCTTGTCCACCGCCACCCCCTTGAATATACTTTCCAAGTTCATGCACAATTGTTCCAGCATTCAATTTATTAGACACAAGTTCTTTGGAGATATAACAGCTTAAAATTGCTTTCCCATTTATATTTGCTCCAAAGATTAAAAACAAATTTTTGAATTCGTTACCCAATTCAAAAGCTAGATTTTTAATACCATTAGCATCCAAATCTACTTGAGTTGCTAAAAATTGGATTCCATTGATCACCTCAAGTTGATTTTTATAATCTCTTTTTAAATTTTTGACTTTTTCTTTTAATAATAGCTCAATTTGTTTTTTTAATTTATTGTTTTCATCCTGAATAGACTTGAGTGCTTTTATTGGTTCTTTGGCGTTATTTAATAGGCCTTTCATTTCATGGAAAATTCGATTATTTTCATGATAGTAATCTTTTGTTGCATCCATGGTAATTCCTTCTATTCGTCGGATACCCGAGGCAACTGCTCCTTCAGATTTGATTTTAAAGTGCCAAATATCACCTGTGTTTTGAACATGAGTTCCACCGCATAACTCAATGGATTGACCAAACTTAACAGATCGGACGGTATCCCCATACTTTTCACCAAATAAACTGATAGCCCCATCAGCAATAGCCTCTTCTTTTGGAATATTTCTTTTCTCTTCTAAAGGAAGTTTTCCTTCGATTCTGGCATTTACAAAGTTTTCTACATCTCGCAATTGCTCTATGGATAATTTTGAAAAATGAGAAAAATCAAAACGAAGGTATTTAGAATGAACAGCACTTCCTTTTTGTTCAACATGTGTTCCCAAAACTTCACGAAGTGCTTGGTGTAATAAATGAGTAGCTGTATGGTTTGCAGCTGTTCTATGACGCTGTTTTTTATCAACAATAGCTTTTAAAGATTCGTTTAGATGTTTTGGTAAATTCTTGGTCAAGTGAATGATTACATTGTTTTCTTTTTTTGTATCAAGAATATAAATAACATCCCCATGAATATCTTCTAAATATCCTTTGTCTCCAACTTGTCCACCACCTTCAGGATAAAAAGGAGTTAAATTGAAAACAAGCTGATATTGATCACCTTCTTTTTTAGAGAAAACCTTTCTGTAACGAGTAATTTTAACATTAGTTTCTAAGGTATCATAACCAACAAACTCTTCTTCGGTATCCTCTAATAAGGTAATCCAATCCTCAGTAGAGGACTCACTTGCAGAACGAGAACGCTCCTTTTGTTTTGTCATTTCGGATCGAAATTCAGCCTCGTCCAAAGTCAATCCTTTTTCCCGAAGAATAAGAGAAGTTAAGTCTAAAGGAAACCCAAAAGTATCATATAATTCAAAGGCTTTCTTACCTGAAATTTTGTTAGAATCGGCAGTCTCAATAATTCTATTTAATAAGATTAATCCTTGATCTAATGTTTTTAAAAAAGAAGCTTCTTCTTCCTTTATGACATTTTCAATCAATTGCTTTTCAACTTTCAACTCAGGGAATGCTTTACCCATTTTATTGGAGAGAACATTAACCAACCTGAAGATAAAAGCTTCTTTTTTATCTAAAAATGTAAAACCATAGCGAACGGCTCTTCGTAAGATTCTTCGGATCACATAACCAGCTCCTGTATTACTTGGTAACTGACCATCAGCTATAGAAAAAGCAACAGCACGTATATGATCTACAATCACACGAATAGCAATGTCAACTTGTTTATTATGCCCATATTTTACATTCGAAATTGCTTCTATCTCACGAATTAAAGGAGTGAAAAGATCCGTATCGTAACTTGATTTTACGTTTTGTAAAACCATGCACAAACGCTCAAACCCCATTCCTGTATCGATATGTTTTGAAGGTAATTCTACCAAACTACCTGTTGCTTTTCTATTGTATTGCATGAAAACTAAGTTCCATATTTCAATAACCTGAGGATGGTCCTTATTTACCAAACTCCTACCATCTATTTCCTTTTTTTCCTCTTCAGAACGAATATCGACATGAATTTCAGAACACGGACCACAAGGACCTTGATCTCCCATTTCCCAGAAATTATCTTTCTTATTTCCCATCAAGATTCTATTTTCTGGAATGATTTGTTTCCATAAATCATACGCTTCTTGATCAATAGGTAAATTGTCTTGATCATCACTTCCCTCAAAAACAGTAACATATAAAATATCTTCTGGAATTCCGTAAACTTCTGTTAATAATTCCCAAGCCCAATAAATTGTTTCCTTCTTAAAGTAATCACCAAAACTCCAGTTTCCCAGCATCTCAAACATTGTATGATGATATGTGTCATATCCAACTTCTTCCAAGTCATTATGTTTTCCAGAGACACGCAAACATTTTTGACTATCTGAAATTCGATTACTAGTTGGAATCCCGTTTCCCAAAAAAAACTCTTTAAAAGGAGCCATTCCAGAATTTGTAAACATCAACGTAGGATCATCCTTTAAAACCATTGGAGATGAAGGAACAATCTGATGTGATTTTTCTTTAAAAAAATCTAAAAATTT
>CATISV010000052.1 GCA_949541125.1 Flavobacterium sp. SCGC AAA160-P02 | reverse complement strand
ATATTTGATCCAACCATTTTTAAAAGCATACCGATTAGAATTTTCGGTATTATGAATAATGTAACCTTGCTTGCAGTTCCGTTATTTATTTTTATGGGAACTATTCTTGAAAAATCAGGAATTGCTGCAAGTATGTTGAAAAATATGGCATTAGCTTTTAGAAGTGTTAAGGGCGGTTTGTCTATTTCAATTATTATAGTTGGTGCTTTGCTTGCGGCAAGCACAGGTATTGTTGGAGCGACAGTTGTGACTATGGGATTAATGTCTCTACCCATTCTTATTAATCAAGGATACGATAAAAGCTTTTCTGCGGGACTAGTTGCATCAACTGGAACGCTTGGACAAATTATCCCACCTTCGATTGCATTAGTATTGCTTGGCGATGTTATGTCTAATGCCTATCAAAGAGCCCAAAATGATATGGGAATTTTTTCACAACAAACAGTTACTGTTGGTGATTTATTTATTGGAGCAATAGTGCCTGGCGTATTAATTTGTATTGGCTATCTCATCTATACTATTTATAAGAATCAAACAAACCCAAATATTAACGACCACGCTATTGATTCTAAAATTAATATAATTAATTTATTTAAAACTCTAGCTCTGCCATTCTTATTGATTTTCTTAGTACTAGGTTCAATCTTTGCTGGAATAGCTACCCCAACTGAAGCTGCTGCAATTGGAGCATTCGGTGCACTAATTATTGCATTAGTAAATGGAAAAATTACTTTTGCATTTATTAAAGAGTCTTCAGAAAAGACAGCAATAGTATCAACAATGATATTTACAATTCTAATTGGTGCCTCAATCTTTTCATTAATTTTTAGAGGTGTTGGAGGAGATGAATTGATAAACCTTATTTTTGGCTCAATTCCTGGTGGTTCATATACAGCTCTGATTTTTGTACTAGTGGTTATATTTTTATTAGGTTTTATCCTCGACTTTATCGAAATATGTTATGTAATTGTTCCGCTGGTGGCTCCACCACTTTTGATGATGGGATTTGATCCAGTCTGGTTGGCAATTTTATTTGCAATCAATCTACAGACTTCTTTTTTAACGCCACCCTTTGGATTTTCCTTGTTTTATTTAAGAGGTGTAGCTGATCAAAGTATTCAAACAGCTGAAATATATAGAGGTGTAATTCCTTTTATTTTAATTCAATTATTCGTGCTAATAATAGTAATGCTTTTTCCTGTTTTTATTTTATAAGATAAGAAAAAAATTTTACCAATCCTTAGGATCAGGGCCCGCAAAGGTCTCATTTTGATTTTCTTGGTAAAGTGGATTTAGTCCCCACCTATTCTCATCTTCAGTTGGGGGCAAAATTAGCCATACCAGAATCAGTATATATAGAGCTAAAGTAATTATTGTAAAAATAATTGAGAATGTTAATAAAACTGGATTTCCATCAGCAGAAATAAAGAACACCCAAAGAATTATTGTTGGAATGATGCTGAAATAAGACAGTTGCCACCATCCTGAATGTCCATTATCTTGAAGTCGTCTTGAAGTAAGAGATATCCAGCCAATTAAAGTTACTAGAGAAAAAATATTTGAAAAAAATCCATTAGTTGATAGAAATTCGCTCTCAGTACTTGTTAAAAGTTCATTATCAGTAAAACCAAAAATGATGCCGACTATTACACCATCAACAATAGCAAGAATAATACTAACGATAAAAAATGCCAAATATGCCCACCAAAACTCTCCTCGGCTAGCACGACCAGAAAAATCAAAATAATTTGCGAAAAATAACTTTGCAGCTTTCGTCATATCCATTTGTTGAATAACTTT
>CATISV010000051.1 GCA_949541125.1 Flavobacterium sp. SCGC AAA160-P02 | reverse complement strand
TGCTTAATTATTGTTTCAGCAGCTATCATTCCACTTTTCATTGCTGTGTGAGAGCCTTTAATTTTTGGCATATTCAAAGTTCCTGCATCACAACCAACTAATAATGCTCCAGGCATAAACATTTGAGGTAAACTTTGAAGCCCACCTTCAATTAATGCTCGTGCCCCATAAGATATTCTTTTTCCACCTTCAATAATTTTTTTTATTGATGGATGAGTTTTAAATCTCTGAAATTCATCATAAGGGGAAAGATGCGGATTTTTATAATCCAAACCTATGACGTAACCCAGAAATACCTGTTTATTTTCTGCATGATACATGAAACTACCACCATAAGTACTGTTATCCAGCGGCCAACCTGCCGTATGCATGACCATTCCTTCTTCATGGTTTTTATCTTCAATTTCCCAAATTTCTTTAAATCCAATTCCATATTGTTGGGGATCTTTATCTTTTGAAAGCTCAAATTTTTCAATTAACTGTTTTCCTAAATGACCTCTACAACCTTCTGCGAATACAGTTACTTTTCCCAATAATTCTATACCTGGCTCAAAACTATCTTTTTTATTTCCATCTTTATCAATACCCATGTCTTGGGTGGCAACACCTTTTACTGATCCATCTTCATTATATAAAATTTCACTTGCAGGAAATCCTGGGAAAATTTCAACCCCCAAAGCTTCAGCTTGTTCTGCTAACCACCTACATAAATTAGCAAGACTAATGATATAATTATTATGATTTTGTTGAACCTTAGGAAGTAACCATGTCGGCCAACTTAATGATTTTGTTTTTCCTAAAAATAAAAATTTTTCTTTAGATACTTTAGTTTTAATTGGAGAATTTAACTTTTTCCAATCTGGTAAAAGCTCATCTAAAGCTCGCGTTTCAAAAACATTCCCACTTAAGATATGAGCACCAATTTCTGATGCTTTTTCCAATAAACAAACATTTAAATTTTGATCAAGTTGTTTGAGTTTAATTGCTGTAGATAATCCAGAGGGACCTCCTCCCACAATAACAACATCATACTCCATCGACTCTCTACCCATATGATATTTTTATCTTTAAGAATTATTTTTGTATAGTGTTTAATTTATTCAGTTCTTCTAAGAACTGTGGAAGGGCCTCAAATAAATCAGCCTCTAAACCATAATCTGCGACACTAAAAATTGGTGCTTCACCATCTTTATTGATTGCGACAATCACTTTACTTTCTTTCATTCCAGCTAAATGTTGGATTGCACCAGAAATTCCAACTGCGATATAAAGATCTGGAACTACCACTTTACCTGTTTGCCCAACTTGATGATCGTTACTTATATAACCTGCATCAACTGCAGCTCTTGATGCTCCTATCGCAGCATTTAATTTATCTGCAATAGCTGTAATCAATTTAAAATTATCTCCATTCTGCATTCCTCTGCCGCCAGAAACAACTACTCTTGCCGTACCAAGCTCAGGTCTATCTGATTTAATTTCTTCTCTTTTAATAAATTTTGTTGATACAAATTCTTCTCCTGCTTCAGCACTTTCTATTGGGGCTGATCCTCCTGAACTTTCACAAGGATCAAAAGAAGTGGGTCTTATGGTAACACATTTTTTTGAGTCAGAAGTTTTAACCGTTGCAAAAGCATTACCAGCATAAATTGGTCTCACAAAAGTATCTGGAGATTGAACTTTAATAATATCACTTATTTGTGATGTATCTAATTTAGCAGCAATCCTTGGCATTAAATTTTTTCCAAATGTATTTGCTGA
>CATISV010000050.1 GCA_949541125.1 Flavobacterium sp. SCGC AAA160-P02 | reverse complement strand
TTTTCTCCAACTTCTTCTAAACGATCACGGGTTTTCATCATAATAGCTCTTGGTGATAATTCTTTTCCTGTCAAATTTGCTGGACACGAAGAAGTACACCGACCACATTCTGTACAGGTGTAGGCATTTAATAATTGTACCCAATTTAAATCAGTCACATCACTGGCTCCAAACTTTTCTGGAACTTCCTCCTCTTCTCCTTCTACAGGCATTGCATAAGGGTCTGCATTTGGGTCCATCATCATTTTAACTTCATTCGTAACAGAGGCTAGATTATTAAATTGTCCTTTGGGTTTGAGATTTGCAAAAAATGTATTTGGAAAAGCTAGCAAAATATGGAGGTGTTTTGAGTAATATAGATAATTTAAAAAAATTAAAATACCAATAATATGAGCCCACCAAGCAGTTTTTTCTATAATTTTTAAATCTTCTGAAGAAAAACCTGAAAACCAGGGTGCTACAATTTGACTAATTGGATTTCCAACACCTGCTTCTTGAAAAGGATGATCAGTTGCATTCATAATAATGAATAATGACATCAATACAATTTCAAAATAAAGAATAAGATTCCCATCATTTTTAGGCCATCCGTTCATCTCTTTACTCATAAATCTTTTCAACTGAACAATATTCCTTCGTAACCAAAATAAAATAACCGAAACTAAAACTAAGAAAGCTAGAATTTCAAAAGAACCAATTAAAAAACCATAAATAGTTTTTCCTAAAAGGGGTGCAAAAACTCGATGTGTTCCAAATAAACCATCAATAATAATTTCTAAAACTTCAATATTGATAATAACGAAACCGATATAAACAACAATATGTAGAAGCCCTGCATATGGTCTACTCACCATTTTTGTTTGCCCTAAGGCAATTCTCGCCATGTTTTTCCAACGTTCAATTTTTTGATCAGATCTATCAAGGTCTTTTCCAAGTTTAATATTTCTAATTAGCTTACGAACATTGACAACAAAAAAACCAATTCCAGCAAACAAAATGATAACAAAAAATACATTTGATATATATTGCATATGCTTTTTTTCAGTTAGTATTATATTGATATTTATTTACTTAATTACCATATCTAGAAGTACAAATTTAATTTATAATTTTTCTAGAAACATTTTTTTTAAGAAAAATCATATAACAAGTAAAAAAGACGAAACCTATCAAAGTTCTCTCCATAAGTTTTTAATAAACCTAGTTTAAATTGTTATTATGCATTTACTTGACAATAAATTTTTCTGTTAAATAACTGTTACCTGTATTCCCTCCAATACGAATAATATACATTCCTGTTGAGGTTTTTGACATGTCTAATTTAACAATATAGGAATCAAAGGATGATTTTACAATTTTTTTGAATTTCAATTGCTGACCTTTTAAATTGTATATGGCTATATATAAAGGGTCTTCATAAGTTGTATTAAGAACAACCTCGAATTGTTTTTCTCCTTTATCTAAAACATTAAGTTTGGCATTGTTATTTAGTAAATAATCTGGGGTGCTAAGAGTTTGAATACTTGCCGTATAATCCTCTGTTTCTCCATAATCTGAAGGAGAACAGTGATCATCAGGAACAGGCTCATTCCAACTGCTCTTTGCTCTCATTCTAAAATTACCTGTACTTGATGATTCTGGAATAGTGATATCTATTGTCTCAGTATATGTCCCTTGAACTTGGTTTGGTGCTATCACAAAATTATCAACTAGTTTTTCATCATTTGTAAAATTATTGTCAGCATTAAAATCTATCCATAACGATACATACTGATTTCCATATCCTGTAGTTATTGTTAGTGGATATGTGTTTCCGGGAGCTAAATTTGCGATCTGATCGGTGAAATCTCCATAACCTTCACATCCTGATGGATTATTAATATCTGCAATTGAAAAAAGCTGAAATCCATCTCCATATGAGCAATCCATACTAGGAGAACATATAGAGTTCTCAACCTCTGTTGTTAAGGTGTTGTTGTTTGAAAACTGATCTCCAACAAGGTTTACCGATGCCTCAATTGTATATACTGCAAATAACGAAAAATCCGCAGTTTGTGAAAAATTATAGACAATAGTTTCATTTGTATTCAACACATCTGTAACTGTTTCTGTGACTGGTGTTCCACCATCTATGGTATATTGTACCTCGAAGTTACTTTGAGGATCAGCTCCATAATTTTTGATAGATATAGAAACTGTTTCCTCATTGAGTCCACTTCCAGTCTGGGGTGAATCAATATTTACTACTCCTATGTCGTTGTTAAACAAATGCTGAACATCTTGACTAGTAATGTCATTAATAGAATATTGATCTGTAGGTAAAATAACCTTAACACCTACAGTGTATATCTGTCCTTGAGTTGATAAATCTAGTGTTTGGTTAAAGGTGTAGTTCGCAGTTTCACCACTATTAACAGTTCCTGTAAAGGTTTCAGTGGCCATCAAAACTCCATCTAAATAAAGCTCAATTGGGAAGTTTGTTTGATTTTCTGTACCTAGATTTCTTATTGTCACTTCAATAGTCTCTGAATTGGAAAGGATGCCATCTTCAGGTTTTACAATATCCGCAATAGATAAATCATTTTCGAATCCTGCCGACATCCTAAAAGATGCAATACGAGATTGCCAAGAATTGTTTTGTCTGAAGTATTCAGCAGTATGCCAAAAAGTAAATCCATCTGGATCCATTGTTAGATGTGAATAGTCTCCAAACCTATTACTAAAAGTCTGTACCCCAACACCATCAACTATAATTGTCTCTGCCTGAGTCATCTCACCAAGAGGATCTCCTTCATATCTTCCGGTATAAGAAATTCCTACAGGCCTTACAGCACTACCTATATTAAAACCTAAACCAATGTTTCCTTGTGCATCGATAGCTGAAGAACCCATAAATCTACTTTTACCATCATCAGGAGCATAAGTACCTTCTTGATGGACAATCCAAGCATCTGTATTGTTGTTTCTTAATTCAACCCATCGAATCCCAGATGTATCATTACCATCCACATCTACATTGAATGTGATGACACATGAGTTATGATTTTCAAACATTCTGTAATTTACTGCATAAGAAATAATACCTCCAATCATATCTATTTTCTGAGCAGTACCAGGTTGTACTAGATCTCCTGAACCAAAAGGTGCAAAGACAGAATCAAATGCATTTAACGGTATCTCTAGGGGACTTGATATTGTCGAATTTGTAACTGAAGTCCAATCCATATTTATTTCCCATACTTTCAAATGATCATTGGTTATCGATGTGCTCCATCCATCATCTTGTAGGTATATTAAATAACCCGGTACATTTTCAGGGTAGTTAAAACCGAGTAAGTTAGAAGTAGCAGGACTTTTTACTGTATTGGGGTTGAGAACAATTCCAGGAGGAGTAAACCCAACAATTTGAGGATCATCACCACCATTTAAAATAACATCTCTTTCCAAAACATAAACAATCTCTCCAGATTTGTTTGCAGTAAGATAATATCCATCATGCCAAATAGAATAATGAGGATAATCTGGAAAGTTATCAAAAACAAATTCATATACATAGTAGGCTCCTGTAGGGTCAGAAGTTTCGGAAACCCCAAGTACTAAGGAATTTTGAGCTGTTCCAAATTGACTAACAAAAAAACGATTGGCTATCTGATCATACATAATAATAGGGTCCCCACCATTAGTTCCATTTCCAAGAAAAGTTCCTAAATTGGTTGGACCCACAAGTAAATTACCCGATTTATCAAAAATCTTCAAAACAGAGTTTACAGCGTTAATATAATGATTTGGCCCTACAGCTCCAGTTGGATCAGGAGGTGTTGCTCCTCCAGATTCATTAGAAGAAATTCCATTAAAATTTTGTTCAATTGAGTATGCTGGTGTAGATTTTCCTAGGAAGGGTTGTCTCATCAAATCACGACCGTCTACTGGTAATCCAGCAGGATCTAATTTTTCATTGGCCCTTAAATTATTTGGAATAATCCTTATTTCGTTAATTTTATATTCCTTTACTGGAGACTCTTCAAAATCTCTCAGGGGAATTGTCTTTCCAACAAACCTTCCTTGAGATATTACGGATGGACTTTCTTGTGCAAAGGAGTAAGATATAATACATATAAAATAAATTAAAATAAAATATTGTTTTATCATGGTTTAGAAGTTTTCTTTTTATAGGTCTAAGATAAAATAAAAAATAAAATAAAAACGGTTGGTATTTGTTTTTTTATAAGTTGCAAAAAAAATATCATAATATACATGGACCTTCAAAAATAAGGACCTAAAAAACTCAATTTTATAGATAATTACTTTGTAAAAATTCAATATTGAAAAAATAAAAATTTGGTAATAAAATTATTTCTTTCGAGTGGAAACATTATTCTTGCTATCCTCTTTTTTATATGGTGTTTCTTTTTTACCAAATAATGAAAAATGTACAAACCTTTTTGGATGTAACTTCATCTCTCTTAACAATTCTTCTAACTCTTTAGAAGCATTAGTTAAATTGTTATACATTGTATCATCGTTCATTAACTTACCAACTGTTCCTTCCCCATTTTCTAGGGTTGAAAGCAGAACATTTACATTATCTAAAGTTGTTTGAAAAGTTTTTATCATTTCTCCAAAATTAGAATTTACCAATGTATCTGAAACCTTTGCGAAATTTGCTGTGATTTTTTTAGTATTCTGAAGGGTAACATCAATATCTACTTTACTTGAATCTATTAATGTATTAAAAGAACTTAAACTGCTATTAATTGTGTGGACAGTAGTTTCCAAATTTAAAATCGTTCTTTTAAAACTAGCTCTAGATTTTAAATCAAGAATATCATTAAGTGCAATCAGTAATGAATCTGCTCCAATGATCGCTCTTTCTACTTTCGTTTTTAACGGATTTAATGTCTCCCCTACTGAAGTGAAGATATCTGATTCTACTTTTCCAACTAGGAAATCTCCTGAAACAGCTATCTCTCCATCATCATAACTTGGAATAATAGCTAATGATTCTCCACCGATAATACTCGTTGAATAAATTTTAGCAATACTGTTTTTTGAAAATTCAAAATCGTTATCAAGAGATATTTTGACAACTAATTTCCCTCTTTTTGCAGGGTCTGTGTTAAAAGTGATCTCAGACACTCTACCTACCTGTAATCCATTAATAGTTACTATACTAGCTTTGTTAAGCCCTTGAATGTTATCATATTCTACATAAAAAACTCTCGAGGTTGTTTCTAGCAAGTTTTGACCTTTAAGAAAATTAAATCCCCAATAGCCTAAACATAAAATTATGACAACGACTATACCTGTTTTTAATTCTTTAGACATAGATTAATTATTTATACTACAATATTACCACTATTTTTTTTAAAAAATAGAATGAAAAGTTCTATTTCAAAACCTTTGAAAGTGATGTTTTTTCACCATTCCTAAAGGCAGCAATATAGGCATCTGAATACCCTTTCTTCTTTGCTTTTAATAACGCATTTTTTACTTCTTTGTAACTAGAAGTAACTCCATAATAATATTTATAATAAGAGCCGACCTTTACTCTCTCGATATTTTTTAATCCTTTAAAATTATATGATTTAGCTTTTATTTTATTTTTGCTAGAAGCAATTTGAATTTTAAAAATTATTTCATCTTTTATTTTATTTTCATTAGAAAATGCAATATTTGTTATTGATTCATTACTATTTTCCTCCTGATCAATAACAACTGTATTAGCCTTTAATTGTTGGTAATATTTTGTAATTGACTTTGCTATTTCTTTAGCCATTTTCTGTTGACCAATTTTAGAATTTAAAAATTTCCCCTCATTTTTATTAGATAGAAAACCTAACTCAATTAAAACACTTGGCATGTATGTTTGATGCAAAACGACAAATCCTGCTTGTTTTACACCTCTATTTTTTCTTTTTAAATTCTGTGAAAAATTTTGTTGAATCTCTGCCGCCAAAGAAAAACTTTTATCAAGATTTTCTTCTTGTAAAAGAGTAAGTCCTAAAACAGATTCCTCAGAATTAGGATCAAATCCTTCGTATCGTTCTTTGTAATCATCTTCCAGGAGAATTACAGCATTCTCTTTTTTAGCTATTTCTAAATTTTGTTTATTAGCATGTAAGCCTAAAACAAAAGTTTCTGTACCGTATGGTTTTGAACTGATTACAGTATTACAATGAATAGACACAAATAAATCTGCTTTAGCATTGTTAGCTATCTTCCCTCTTTTCCACAGACCAATGAATACATCCTTTTTTCTCGTATAGACTACTTTAATTTCACTATTTTTTGATAACTGCTTACCCAACAACAGAGAAACATTTAATGCAACATCTTTTTCTCTATATCCATTTGCAATTCCACCAGGATCTTTACCTCCATGGCCAGCATCTAAAACTACTGTAAAGGGTTGATTTTGTGAAATTAAAATTGATGATTTTAAAAAAATAAGAGGCAAAATAAAAAAGAATACCAGCTTTATTTTGGTATTAAATTTGTTCTTGTATATAGGTTGTATCGACAAAATTTAACTAATTTTGGCTTTTCAAATTTGGTGCTTCAAATATTGAGGCATATTTTTACTCATATACAAAAATAGCATATTAAATATTGCAATCAAATCTGTCCTACATACTTTTACTATTACTTTTATTATTTTTTCAAATAAATGTAAAGAGCCAGGATATAAAGCCGAAGGGAAAATCAATTCCCAGAATCACTAAAGATACCATCCCAAAATTTAATTTAGATTCAAAAAAAAGAATTAAAAATGATAGTCTACCACTAAAACAACAAGACAGCATTCAAAAAGATAGTATAAAGTCAAAAGAAGCAATTACGGATGTAATTACTCACTTCGGCAAAGATTATACAACTCAAAATGCAAAAGACAAAACAGTAACTCTTTACAATGAAGCTCATGTTACGTATACAGACATTGACCTGAAAGCTGGAATTATTATCGTTGACTACCTTAAAAATACGCTATTTGCAAAAGGGATAAAGGATAGTACAGGGTACCACCAAAAACCAATATTTAAACAAGGATCACAAGAATCAGAGCAAGATTCTATGTTGTATAACTTTAAAACAAAGAAAGCAATTATTTATGGCATAAAAACGAAACAAGAACCAGGAATATTTGTTTTGGGAAATAGGGCTAAACGTGTTAATGATTCAACAATTTATATGCGTAAAATTAGATTTACTACCTCAGACAAAGAAAACCCAGATTATTATATTGGAGTCAAGAAAGCAAAAGTAGTTCCTAATAAAAAAATTGTAGCTGGATTGAGCAATCTTGTTATTGCTGATGTTCCAACTCCTGTTTTTTTACCATTTGCATATTTTCCTTTAGGTAAAAACAGGTCCTCTGGATTTATATTTCCGGCTTTACAAACTAGCACCTCTAATAGAGGAATTGGATTTCAAAACGGAGGATATTATTTTGCAGTTAATGATTATGTTGATTTAGAATTATTAGCGGATATTTATTCTAATGGTAGCTGGGGTTTTAGGTCGAGATCTCAATACTATGTTCGTTATAAATTCTCTGGGAATTTTAATTTAAGTTTTGAAAAAATAATTCAAAGTACTAGAGGTTTTGATGATTTTTCTGAAGCAACAAATTTTAATTTGAGATGGAGTCATAGACAAGATCCTAAATCAAATCCAAATTCTAATTTTGGAGCCTCAGTAAATTTGGGAAGTAGTCAGTATTTTAGACAATCTTTAAATGAGTTTAACAACTCTAATTTTTTAACGAACACATTTAGTTCATCTATTTCTTATCAAAAAACCTTTACTGGTACTCCGTTTAACTTAAATATGAATGCCACACATTCTCAAAACACAAATACGGGATCAGTAACTATGGCTCTACCTTCTCTTCAATTGTCTATGAATAGAATTTATCCTTTTGCAGGTAAGGGAGGTGTGAAAAAAAACCCCATTCAAAAAATGGGATTGACCTATAATATGCAGGGAGAGTATAGAATAGACACGACTGAGGATGAATTTTTTACTTCTAAAATGTTTGAAACTGCCAAAGCCGGAGTTCAACATAGGGCAGATATTAGCACCAATATTACCTTATTAAATTATTTAACATTGTCACCTAGTGTTAACTATAAAGAGGTTTGGAGTTTTAAAAATATTGAAAAGGAATATGACCCTAGTATTCAAAATGCGGATGGGACTTTTGGAGCAGTCGTAACCGACACCATAAGCAAGTTTAGTAATTTTAGAGAATATGGTTCTAGTTTAAGTTTATCAACAAATATTTACGGAACATTTAATTTTAAAAAAGGGAGATTAAAAGCCATAAGACATACCATCAGACCATCTGTTTCCTTTTCTTACAGACCAGATTTTGCCGACAGGTACAATAAAACTATAGAAAATAATTTAGATGGTACAGAATTTGAAACCTACTCTCCATTTAGTAATGGCATAAGTCTTTACGGAATGCCCGGAGCTGGCTTAAGTAATTCTATTGGGATTTCTATAAATAATGTTGTTGAAGGTAAATTAGCTCCAAAAGATCCCGATAGTGATGAAGAGGATGAAAAAATTACTATATTAAATAACTTAAATTTTAGTTCTTCCTACAATATCGCTGCAGACAGTCTAAGGTGGTCTCCTGTAAATACCACAATGGGTACTCGAATTTTCAAAGACAAACTTGCAATTAATTTAAATGCTACATTGGATCCCTATCAAATAAATGATTCAGGACAAAGGATCAATAAATTTGTCAAAGGCTTATTTCGCTTAACAAGAGCTAATTTAACGGCTAATTATTCTATCTCAAGTAGGGATTTAAATGGAGAGAATGATAATGAATCCTCAGATAGAAACTCTGGGAATGGAAATCAAAATACACCTGATGTTCTTGGAAATAATATCAATCCAACCAATAGATTTGCCTCCAATTCTGATAATTCCTTGAACAGTAATGAGTCTGAGGAAGAAATAACCGAATTATATAGAGCTAAAATACCATGGAGATTAAATTTAGCCTACTCAGCTTCTTATGCTAATAATGGGATTAGTAATATTGGAATACAATCTCATTCTGTCATGTTCGGTGGAGATTTCGAGTTAAGTCCAAAATGGAAGATTGGTTTTTCTTCAGGATATGACATTGAAAATGGTGGTTTTACATTTACAAGAATGAATTTTTCTAGAGACTTAGATAGTTGGAGAATAAATTTTAACTGGGTTCCTTTTGGGAATAATCAATCTTATGTATTCTTCATAGGGGTAAAATCATCAATATTACAAGATTTGAAATACGAACAAAATAGACCCCCTAATAGAGTCTTATTTTAAAATAATTTTTACTTATGAAAAAAATAATCCAAACTTCAAATGCTCCTGCTCCAATTGGTCCTTATAATCAAGCGGTGTTATCAGGAAACACATTGTATACTTCTGGCCAAATTGCTATGCACCCGTTAACTGGAAAATTAGAATTGAGGTCTATTGAAGAAGAAACAATCTTAGTAATGGAAAATCTGAAAGCGGTTTTAGAAGCTGCTGAAATGACTTTTGAAAATGTCGTGAAAACCTCAATTTTTATCTCTGATATGAAAAACTTTTCAGATATTAATTCTGTCTATGGGAGATATTTCAATGAGGCAAGTGCTCCAGCCAGAGAAACAGTAGAAGTAGCCAATTTACCTAAATTTGTAAATGTTGAAATTAGCATGATTGCCATAAAATAATTTAGAAGCGAAAACCCACACGAATATTTCCAAATATACTCCTAGAGCCATATAATGAAGGGCCAAAATCTAATGCCAAATTCATTCCTTCATTAGCAGAATAGTTAAGACCAAATGGGAGATAAAAAACTGGATCTTTTTTATCATTAATCAATAAAAGTTTAGTAATGACGTTTCTAGAACCATATTTTAATCCTGTATAAAAATTAATGTGATTTTCTTTGATTTTCCATGGATAATATGTTACTCCAAGCCCTACACTTAATAATCCTATTCCTATCTCCCCAACAAATTCATCAGTTATCATTCTTTCATAAGTAACTCCAGCATAAGAACTCGTACCCAAGATACTCCCGGAAATTGTATTTTTTTCTGTAATCAAATCTTGGGCAAACAAATTATTCAAAAAAAATAAATGAACAATACAACTTAAGATACTTATTGAATTCTTCATTTTTCAAATGGCTTTAAAAGAGTGATTAAATATAATGAAATTTACAAAAAAAAGCCATCAATTTCTTATGGCTTTTATGCGTGTTTTTAATTAAATTATAGAGAGGCAGCATACTCTATTAAATCTACAATCTTTGTTGAATAACCCATTTCATTATCGTACCAAGATACTACTTTAACAAAATTATCATTCAATGCAATTCCTGCTCCAGCATCGAATACAGAAGTTCTTGTTTCTCCAACAAAATCTTGTGAAACAACTTCGTCTTCTGTATATCCTAAAACACCAGTCATTGGTCCACTCTCAGAAGCAGATTTCATTGCTAAACAAATTTCTTCATAGGTTGCTTTTTTTTCTAATTTCACAGTTAAATCAACCACTGAAACATCCATTGTTGGAACACGAAAAGCCATACCTGTTAATTTACCTTGTAACTCAGGAATTACTTTTCCAACAGCCTTTGCAGCTCCAGTAGAGGAAGGAATAATATTGTGAATAGAAGATCTTCCCGCTCTCCAATTTTTCATAGAGGGACCATCAACCGTTTTTTGAGTTGCAGTTGCTGCATGCACGGTAGTCATCAGACCTTCTACAATACCAAAGTTATCGTTTAATACTTTTGATATGGGAGCTAAACAATTTGTTGTACAAGATGCATTTGAAAATATTTTTTGATCTGCCTGCAACTCAGTATTATTAACACCCATCACAAACATAGGAGTATGATCTTTTGAGGGAGCTGATAAAACTACTTTTTTTGCACCAGCCTCTAAATGTTTTCCGGCAGATTGTTCTGTCAAAAAAAATCCTGTAGATTCGATAATATATTCTGCACCTACTTCATCCCATCGTAAATTTGCTGGATCTCTTTCTGCAGTAATTCTAATAGAATTTCCATTGACAACTAGTTTTCCATCTTTTACCTCTATTTCTCCATCAAACTGTCCATGAACAGAATCATACTTTAACATATACGCTAAATAATCCAAATCCAATAAATCATTGATTCCGACAATTTGCACATTAGGTCTATTGACTGCAGATCTAAAAGCTAATCTTCCTATTCTACCAAAACCGTTTATTCCTACTTTAATCATTTTTTTTACTTATTTATATATCATGTTGACATAATATCAGACACTCTTAAAAGTTCTTTATTAATTTCATGTCCTCCTTTAATTGCTTCTTCTAAATCTGTTGTTATTACAACATTATTTTTAAGACCAACCATTAGATTGGTTTTGTTATCTAATAAAATTTCTACTGCCTTTACACCTAGTCTACTAGCTAAAACTCTATCAAAACACGAAGGAGAACCTCCTCTTTGCATATGGCCTAAAACAGAAACTCTTACATCATATTCAGGCATATTTTCTTCTACATACTTTGCAAGTTCAAATACGTTTTTACCAGATTTATCTCCTTCAGCTACAACAACGATACTAGACGATTTTCCAGAACTTCTACTTTTCTTTAGTGATTCTAAAAGTCTATCTAATCCTAGGTTTTCTTCTGGTATTAAAATTTCTTCTGCTCCAGCACCAACTCCTGCATTTAATGCTATAAAACCTGCATCTCTCCCCATAACCTCTACAAAAAATAACCTATTATGAGAAGAGGCGGTATCTCTAATTTTATCAATGGCTTCTACAGCTGTATTAAGGGCAGTATCATATCCCAAAGTACGAGATGTCCCATTAATATCGTTGTCTATAGTTCCTGGAATTCCAATGATAGGAAGACTATATTCTTTATTAAAAATTACCGCACCAGTAAAAGTTCCATCTCCTCCAATAACAACTAGCCCATCAATATTTTGCTCGATGAGTTGTTCATAGGCTTTTTTTCTTCCTTCAGGAGTTCTAAACTCAACAGATCTGGCTGATTTTAATATGGTTCCTCCCTTATTAATGATATTATTTACATTTCGAGCATTTAGAGTCACAAAATCACCCTCAATCATTCCTTGGTAGCCTCTGTAAATCCCAATACATATCTTGTTGTAATAAGAACATGTTCTAACAACCGATCGAATTGCTGCATTCATACCCGGAGAATCTCCACCAGAGGTCATGACTGCTATTTTATTAATTTTTCTCATAAGACAAATGTAAAAATACTTATTAAAACTTACTTTAAATAAAAAATAAACGAAATCGATTTCGGTCAGTTTTCTACTAAAAAAAACAACTCATTATTTAAAATTCAAAATTTATGTATTAATCAAATAAAATCAATGAAATTATTAAATACAATTCATTAGGTTATTAAATTTTACAATCTATAACATAAAGAAAAAGAATCAATTGTTTTTTCTGAAGTTTAGAAGTCCTTTATGATTAGAAGTTGAAGAATCTTCTTTACGAATTCCTTTTTTATTTTTTTTCTTTTTCTTTAATCCAATCTTTTTCAATAAATCAGAAAGAGAATTGAAGTTAACTTGATAAGATAGTCCTATTCCTTGTGTGTATCCTTCTTCTTGAGCAGAATATTGAATTTCATTTTGTCTATTAAAAATGACTCCTCTGAAATTTCCTGCCTCATTTAATAATACCTCTACTTTTACCTCACCTACAACACTTGATTGAGTTTGAGCACCCACAGGTACACCAACTTTACCATTAACAATAATATTTTTACTAATCTGTGTAGTTAATGAAACATCTACTTGATCATCTATGGTTAGATTTTCTTGGGGGTTTTGAACTCCTCCGGTAGTGTATCCAACATCTAACCTTACTGTATTGCTACTTATGATATCTGAAAGAATTGAACCAATAGCGTTAGAGGTTGTTCCTGTTAATAATTCTCCTCCATCGATATTTCCACCATTTGGATTTGCGAAAGTTCCTGCAGCTAGCAATGTTAAAAACTGACGCATTTTTGAGTTCACATCATTATCATTTAAAACAAAATCTAACTCAGAAGCAATCGTGGAATTCGAGTTTTGAATTTCAATATCAAATTCTTGTTTTGAATTAAATAAGCTTCCAGAAATATTGGTAATTAAATCTACAGGTATTTTTCTATTGGTATTAAAATTTTCTAATAATACTGCTGGATTTGCATTGGTAGTATATACAGCAGTAACATTTAAATTTGCTTCAAATGGATTACCGCTCCAAGAAATAGTTCCTCCTTTTAAGATGTTAAAAGGTTTGTTAATAATGCCTCCATATTTAAAGTTATAGACTCCCTTATCAATAGTATAATCCCCAAACATGGCAAATTTACCATTCGTATTTATTTCTATTTGTAAGTCTCCTGTTCCTCGACCGCTAAGTTCACTCCCGTTTACTTCATCAATTACGACTTGAGCTTTGGCATCTTTAGTAACCTCTAATTCTAGATTTAAAGAAACTCCTTCTATTGCTTCAATTGCTATTTTTTCCTGTAATTCTTCTTGTGTCTTTTCAGATTTAAAATGAATTAATCTGTAATTATCTACTGAGGCTATGTCTTTCAATGGAATTACAAAGTTAGTATTGGGCATTGTTTTAGCATTAACATTAATCGTAATATTATTAGTCAAACCTGTAATACTTGCATTTCCTTCTATAAATCCTGTTCCAAAATACAATGCTTCGTCAGAATTATTTGTATCTAAAATCAACAAATTAGGACTACTTATATCAATATTCAAAGCCCATTGGTCAAAATTTTGATGGGTGATACTTCCCTGTAAAAGACCTCTAGTAAAATATTTAGAATCTACCAAGTTTATTGTATTGAATTCAAAAGATTGACCACTTAAGCCTATTAGAACATCATCTTCAAAGTCATAATCTACATTTAAATAAGGAAATTGTAACCCAGAATTTTTTAAGGTGAGGCTACCCTCCATGTCTGGGTTTCTTAAAAATCCTTTTAGAGTAAAATCTCCAGATGCCGTCCCTCTTATTTTGGATAGTACATCTTCACCTAAAGGACTAAAAGCATTTAATTGAAATTCTTCAAGAAGTACTGATAACTCAATTTTTGGTCTTTGATTCGAAAAATCTAAGAAACCCGTTGCAGAAATATTTTTAACCATTTCTCTATTCAGAGACAAATTCACATCGTATTTCTCATAAGAACTCTCACCCTCTACACTTAAAGACAAATCTCCTTGTTTAAAATTATTAATATGAAAATTTTCAACACTTAAGTTTCCTTTTGGACTATATATTCCTTCGTTTTGAGAAATATTTATAATTCCGTCTAATTTTCCTCTTAATTTTAAACTGTCAATTTCAGGCAAAAAACTTTTTAAATTTACTCTTGAAAAATCTATTGTCAAATCTTTGTAACTAGTATCTCTAATAACCCCTTTAAAATTAATTTCCTGCTCTTTAGATTTTAGCTTGAGTGGAGAAAAAACATACTCATCATTATTAAGATCGAAAACGAGCTTATTTTCAGTATTATTAGTTGGATTTAAATCCCATATATTTCCTTTATAGTTAAAGCTTGATTTTTCAAGGCCTAAAACAGATTTTTTATCCTTGTTAATTGTATAATAAAAATCTAAATTAAATTTTTCTTGCTCAATATTTCCTCCTTTAAATATTGATTTAAAAAATAGTGTGTCATTAATTGTTTTATTAAAAAGCAACAATTTTGATAGTTTGTAATGAGGTGTATTGATACTTTTTGCGCTCAGAGAAGTATCATATAATCTTCTTTTATTATCAGTATCCAATGATAAAGAATCAATACTATTTCCATAAGCTGTAATTTTTGGCGAGAAAACTCTTAGCTTAAATTGATTATTGTCTGCTTTTATATTTCCTTTTATACTAGTATTTGGTGCTACTGATATTTCTGGAAAAAAAACATCAACTACTTGGTTATAAATAACAAAATCAAATTTTAAAAATTGTTTAGGTGTTACCTTGAATGGAGTATAATTCGAATATATACTTCCTAAAGCATTTCGAGCCAAAGACATCAATTCATTAAACTTAAAATCTCCTATTAATTCTCCTTTAATGATATCTTCAGAATCTATTCTGACCTGTCTTATATTATCCTTTAGGGTTGAAAAAGCCAAGAATTGTTTAAAAGAATAACTGTCTTTTCGATTCGTATATATGATGTTTTTAAAATTTGCAATTCCTACGATATTATCTAATTTATTTCCTTTTAAATCTAAATCTATAAGTCCTTTCAATTCTGATATACTGTCTCTAGAGTATAGCTGTAAAGCTTTTAAGTTTGCATAGTTAATACTTGCTTTAAAATCAAATTTATGAATCTCTTCAGATAAGTCTGCAAGTCCCTCAAAAGTTCCATCTAAATTGAGATCTTTAGACTCTAGCTTTCCGTTGAATAAATTATTCTCATATAATCCGTTTACAGTAATATTTTGATATTTATAATTATTAAATTTTATTTGAGATACCTCACCAGAAAGTTTTGTACTAATATTTTCTATACGAAAACCTTTGCCGTCTACTTCTCCTTTAAATGATATTTTTCCAAATAAAGGGTCATTTAAAAATTTTCCCAAACTAAAATTATTTAATACTACGTCTCCTGTATAAGTTGCATCATCAATACTAGCGAAGTCTGTTAACTCTAAATCTGTAGTGATTTCTCCCAATTTTGATGTGATATCCAAAGTTGTCTCAATTGAATTGGGGGTTACCTTGGCAAACCCTGAAAGACTAAATGGTCCTATTTTTTTTAATTCTGAGGGAAAAGTTTTCCCTAAAAGATCAGGCAATGTATTTTTTATCTTGTAATAATCTGCCGACAAATCTTTAAGATCGGCAGTAAGGTAAAATTCTTCCTGTTTAACAGCATTAATAAAATTTAAGTCTCCTATAATTATAATTCCTCTATCAGAATTTAATTGAAACTTCTTTAAAGAAAAATTATTTAGAGTTCCTTGTAAAGTTGTTTCAAATCTTAATACATCGTCTTCACTAATCTCATCATATAGTTTCTTTAGATCTTTTGTAGAAAGGTAGCTTTTCCTAAAAGTAGCATCAATACTCACCAATTCATTAAAATTACTTAAATTTTTTCTATCATAATTAAACTCTATTTCAGCTTTTATTGATGAGGTTTTTGTTTGAACAGTTGTATTGTAAAACTGCATTTGAGTTTTAGTATACTTAAAATTTGTTGTTAAATTGGTAATTTTAATACCTCTATTATCTGTAAAATAGAGCCCTCTAATCTTTGATGTTACGTTTGGACCCTCAATTGAAAAATCTTGTAAACTTCCTCCTCCATGATAGGCTGCAAAATCCAAAGGGATAGAACTATTCTCATTAATTTGTTTATAATTTAAATCTTCAAGATAAATATTTGAAGTTTTTAATGTAAAGGGATTGGAAGTTGAATCCCTTGGATTATCATCTTCAAATTTGTCTATAAAAATAGATAGGTTGTCTGTTGGCTCATCTTTATAATTTTTAAGATATAAATAAACACCTTTTAGAGAGGTGCTACTTAATTCAACATTATTATCTAATATTCGATTAACATCAAGTAAAGATGTTCTTATTCTATCAACAAAAATTAGGGTGTCTTGATGATGATCTCTAATTTCAATCCCTTTAAGAGAAACAGAACCAAGTAAAGAAAGATCCACTTTTTTAATTAGCAGGTTCGTTCCAAAATCTTCATTGATATCATCAGTTAAAATCTTAGCTAGTTTTGTTTGTACAGCTGGAATTGAAAAAATAATCACCAAGAACAACAAAAGAAGTACAATGTACTTCAAACAATTTAATAGTATTTTTCGAAATTTTTTGATACGTATATAATTATAAATGTTTGTATCTTTTCAACTAACACAAAAATAGAGCCTTTCCTTACAAAGAACGAAAAAATTAACAAACTATTAAATTTATAATGTAAAAAGAAATAGACAATTTAATATTAGTTAATTTTGTGAAATTATTTTTATGGTCTCAAAAAACACATACATATTAGGAATAGAATCCTCTTGCGACGACACAAGTGCTGCTGTTATACGTAATGGTAAAGTTCTAAGTAATATTGTTGCAAGTCAAGAAATACATGCAAAATATGGAGGAGTTGTTCCTGAGTTAGCCTCTAGAGCACATCAACAAAATATTGTTCCAGTAGTGCAACAAGCCATTGAACAAGCAGGGATTAATAAAGATGATTTAAATGCTATTTCCTTTACCAAAGGACCTGGTTTAATGGGTTCATTGTTAGTAGGTACTTCCTTTGCAAAGTCTTTAGCTATGGGATTAAATATTCCTCTCATTGATGTAAATCATATGCAAGCTCATATTCTAGCTCATTTTATAGAAGAAGAAAATACAAGATTCCCTCCTTTTCCTTTTGTTTGCTTGACCATAAGTGGAGGTCATACTCAAATTGTAAAAGTTTCCAATTATTTTGAATTTGAAATTTTAGGAGAAACCATTGATGATGCTGTTGGAGAAGCTTTTGATAAATCCGCAAAAATTTTAGGCTTGTCTTATCCTGGAGGACCTCTTGTTGATAGATATGCTCAACAAGGAAACCCTAAAGCATTTTCATTTACAAAACCAAAAGTGGGTGATTTGGATTTTAGTTTTAGTGGCTTAAAAACAGGTATTCTTTATTTTATTCAAAAAAAGTTAGAAGAAAACCCAAGATTTATTCAAGAAAACATATATGATATCTGTGCTTCCATACAGTATACCATTGTTGAAATCTTGATGGATAAATTGAAAAATACGGTACAAAAAACTGGAATCAAGCATATTGCAATCGCTGGAGGAGTTTCTGCGAATTCTGAAATTAGAAAAAGACTACAACTTGCTCAAAATCAATGGGGGTGGACAACTTATATTCCAAAATTTGAATATACCACAGACAATGCTGCAATGATTGCTATTGCTGGTTATTTAAAATATCTAAATAAAAACTACGCTGATATTTCAGTGAAAGCAACTGCTAGATTAAAAGTTACAGAATAATTCCTTGTATCAGTATTTTTAGCCTAATATTTCATTCAAGATTTTAGCCAATCTTAATCCAGCTTTTTGCAACTGATTTTTAACAATAAAAAAATAATCATACATATATCTATAACTTAGATTTTCATCAACTTTAACAGATTCATATACTTTCATTGCAAGTTTCCTTGACTCTCTAACCCAATCCAATACGGTTCCTTGCTGAATTGCATTCTTTTGTTTTTTAGAAAACTTATCTAAATTAGAGGTTAATTCAGAATAGCTCATATTGAAAGACTCAATCATTTTTGTATCCCAAACAGAATGCAAGTTCGTTGATTTACCAAACCATTTTACTGAAATAGAATTACCTCCTCTATCTTCAGCCCTCCCAATGTGAAGGGGCTGATGTAAATCACCTAAAAAATGAACCAATAATTTAATATAGAAAACCTTATCCTCTTTTGAAGAGTCTGGATGAGAAATAATTCTTTGACATTCATTGATTGCATAAATTATATCACCTTTCGAATTCTTTTCTGATGTTTCATACGTATCACCAACTTTAAAATTTACATAATGCCAAGAACTAAACTTTTTAAAATTTTTATCCGATTTTATATCATCTGCATAGGTTGAAATAATTGCTAAACCTTCACCATTTATCAAATTTTCTAGATTTCTTTTTGCCTTCTTGGTCAGATGATTATAGGCTATTTCACCAACAACCCTATGACCTGTTAACCCCCACGCAGGATTTTTTTTATTTGCATAACATATTATATTTATCAATAAAAAAAGCACCGTCAATTGATATCTCATAATCTTACTATTTAGGTTATTTGCTAAGGTAGAAAAATTGTCCTATGTAAAATTGATAAAAACTAAAAAAACACTACATATATAAACAGCTCAATAAATCATTCATTTTTGTATATTGGTCTGTAAATTTTTAAAACCACAAATAACCATGAAGAAAGTACTTCTCATTATTTTTTTATTTAGCAGTTCTTCCATCTTTTGTCAAGAATTTTCTATGGACTTGGTTCAAAATATGAAACCAAGAAATATTGGACCAGGTGGTATGAGTGGACGTGTTACATCAATCGATGTTGTAAACTCAAATCCAGATATTATGTATGCTGGAACAGCATCTGGGGGAGTCTGGAAATCTACTTCTGGAGGAATAAAATGGGACCCTGTTTTTGATCAAGAAATTACTGCATCCATTGGAGCTGTTGCCATTCAACAATCGAATCCAAGTGTTGTTTGGGTGGGTACAGGTGAGGGAAACCCAAGAAACAGTTTAAATGGTGGTTTTGGAATCTATAAATCTCTTGATGGTGGTAAAAATTGGATCGCTATGGGACTAGAAAAAACTCGCCATATTCACAGAATTATTATAGATCCAACAAGTCCGAATACAATCTATGTTGGTGCTATTGGATCCCCTTGGGGAGAACATAAAGAAAGAGGGGTTTACAAAACAACTGATGGTGGTAAAAATTGGAAACAAATTTTATACAAAAACACTAAAACTGGAGTGGCTGATTTAGTCATGGATCCCTCAAATCCAAATAAATTAATCGCTGCTATGTGGGAACACAAACGCGATCCATGGTTTTTTAAATCTGGTGGAAAAGGAAGTGGATTATTCATTACCTATGATGGTGGAGATAGCTGGAAACAAGTAACTCATAAAGAAGGATTCCCAAAAGGAGAACTCGGAAGAATTGGAGTTGCTATTTCAAAAAGTAATCCAGAAATAATTTATGCCTTAGTCGAAGCAAAGAAGAATGCATTGTATAAAAGTGAAGACGGTGGTTTTCAATGGAAAAAAATTAACGATAAGAAAGGAATAGGCAACAGACCTTTTTATTATTCAGAAATTTATGTCGACCCTCAAAATGAAAATAGAATCTATTCTATTTTTACCTATGTAAATGTCTCAGATGATGGTGGTAAAAATTTCAAACAATTAATGCCTGCTTATGGTGTTTCAAATGGAGTTCATCCAGACCATCATGCTTGGTGGATTCATCCAGAGGATGGATCTTTTATGATTGATGGAAATGATGGTGGTTTAAATATTACGAAAGACAAAGGGAAAACTTGGCGTTTTATTGGAAATTTACCCGTTGCTCAATTTTATCATATTAATGTTGATAGTGAATACCCTTATAATGTTTATGGAGGAATGCAAGATAATGGTTCTTGGAGAGGTCCAGGATATGTATGGAAAGCACAAGGAATTAGAAATTCTTATTGGCAAGAAATTAGCTTTGGAGATGGTTTTGATGTAGTTCCAGACAAAGACGATTCACGCTATGGATGGTCTATGAGTCAACAAGGATCTGTTGTTAGATATGATTATCTTACTGGTAATAATTATACGGTAAAACCAACACATTCAGATTCGGAAATAAAATTGCGATTTAACTGGAACTCGGCGATCAATATAGATCCTTTCGATAATAACACCTTGTATTTTGGGAGCCAATTTGTTCATAAATCAACTGATAAAGGATTGACATGGTCAGTTATTTCTGAAGATCTAACAACTAATGATACAAAAAAGCAAAAACAGGGAGAAAGCGGCGGATTAACTATGGATGCTACAGGTGCAGAAAATCATTGTACAATCTTGGTCATTGAACCTTCAGTCGTTGAAAAAAACACCCTGTGGGTAGGTACTGATGACGGAAGAGTCCATATCACGAAAAATGGTGGTGCAACCTGGGTAGATGTTAGTAAAAATATTCCTGAGTTACCCTCCGGTAGTTGGATTGCTCAAATAAAGGCATCCAATAAAAATAAAGGTGAAGCACTTTTAATTGCGAATGATTATAGACGATTCAATTATACTCCATATGCCTACAGAACAAAAAATTATGGGAAAACATGGGATAGAATAGTAGATGAGAATGATGTAAAAAGTTATACTTTAAGTATTGTTGAAGATTCTGTAAATGATAACTTATTATTCTTAGGAACAGATGATGGACTGTATGTCTCTTTAAATGCTGGCAACAGCTGGACGAAATGGACAGCGGGTTTTCCAACCGTATCTACAAAAGATTTGGTAATTCATCCCCGAGATCATGATCTTGTAATTGGTACTTTTGGAAGAGCAGCATGGATCTTAGATGATATTGGTCCCTTAAGAGAAATCGCCAAAGGAAATGTTTTAAATAAAAAATTACATTTATTTTCACCCCCAACAGCCTATCAAGTTGCCTATCAACAACCAACAGGTAGTAGATTTGGTGGAGACGCTCTATATAATGGAGAAAATAAACCTTTTGGAGCAATGATTTCATATTATATTAATCGACCAGAGACTCCAAATAAAGAAGAAAAAACCAATAAAAGAAATCAACAAAAGAGACAGAAAAAGAAATCAACAGTAAAAGAAGAAAAAAAACCAACTGTAAATCTTGATTCTATAAAGTTAAAAATCTTTGATGGAGATCGTTTGATCAGGACTCTACAAATAAAAGCCCCAAAAGACGATGGGATTCACAAAATCTATTGGTATATGGACGAAAAAGGAGCTGATAGACCATCAAGAAAAATCAGAAAGCGCACCAATGAACTTGGAGGCATCACTGTAAAACCTGGGACCTACAACTTAAAAATGTCTTTTGGAAATGAAACTTCTACTAGTTCTATTAAAGTTGAATATGATCCAAGATTAAAGATGCCTAAAGATGCCATTACAGAGATTTACAATGCTGGTAAAGAGTTGGAAAAAGATCAGCAATTAATGGCTGATGTTGTAAAACAATTAGTTGAGAGTAAAAATATTGCCAAAAAATTCAAAAAAGAATTTACAAAAGAAAATGAAAAACTCTACGATAGTCAAATAAAAGCTTCTGTGGAGATTGTCAAAGAAATCGATGAACTCATTGCTATTTTTATTGGAAAAGAAGACAATCGTCAGGGAATTACTAGAAATCCTGAAGTTTCAGTCAATAGGAGATTTTTTACAGCAAAAAGATATGTAGCTAGTAGGTTTGGTTTTTTGACGACTACAGAAAAACAATTAATCAAACAATACAAAAATGCACTAGAAACTGCTGTAAAAAAATCAAATGATTTCTTTGAAACCAAATGGATAAATTATAAAACAAAAATAGAGGCTATCAGTATTTCTCCTTTTAAAGAAATAAAGAAATTTTAGTATTATGAACAGAGTTTAAAAAACTTCACTTTTTGTAAGCTGATTTTCTTACATTCGCCTAAATCAACATTATGGAACAACCTCTTTTTACAAATGATGCCATAGTATTTGGAATACTAATGATGTCCTTGGGATTTGTATTTTATACTGAATCAAGAACTTCGGGGTTTTGGTATCAATTTTACAAAATAGTTCCAGGATTATTTATCGCTTATTTTATTCCTGCAGTATTTACCACTATGGGTGTCATAGCTACAGAATGGGAAACAACTAATATCTTTGGCGAAATTGTGAAAGAAAAATCTCAATTATACTATGTTGCTAGCAGGTTTTTACTTCCCGCTGCTTTAGTTTTGATGACCTTGAGCATCAATTTAAAAGCTATTTTTAACTTAGGTTCAAAGGCATTAATTATGTTTTTCACTGGTACCTTAGGAATTATTATAGGGGGGCCAGTAGCAATTTTATTAATTTCTCTTGTTTCTCCAGAAACAGTTGGTGGTGCTGATTTTGATGCTGTTTGGCGAGGCCTTTCTACATTGGCTGGAAGCTGGATTGGCGGTGGAGCAAACCAAACGGCTATGTTAGAGATTTATCAATACAATCCTGCAAAATATGGGGGAATGATCTTTGTTGATATTGTGGTTGCAAATATATGGATGGCAATTTTATTAATTGGTATTGGTAAGAAAGATACAATTAATAAATGGTTACAAGCAGATACCTCTGCCATTGAAAAATTGAAAGAGAAAGTAATCACTTTTACGCAAAAAGTGAAAAAGAATCCATCCCTTACTGACTATATGATTATTCTTTCCATTGCATTCGGAACGGTTGGCTTTGGTCATTTTTCAGCAACATATCTTGCTCTATTTTTTAATGATATTGTAATGAATATAGACTCAAATATTATGAGAAATATATTTACATTCTTAGGCTCTCAATTTTTCTGGTTAGTTAGTATTTCTACAATAATTGCAATAGTATTGTCATATACTAAAGCAAAAAATTATGAAGGAGCTGGAGCAAGTAAAATAGGAAGTGTTTTTATTTATATTTTGGTTGCTACCATAGGAATGAAGATGGATTTAACATTGATTTTTGAAAACTGGGGATTAATTTTTATTGGTATAATATGGATGTCTGTCCATGCAGGCTTATTAATTTTGGTAGCTAAACTAATTAAAGCTCCCTACTTCTTTTTAGCTGTTGGTAGTCAGGCTAATGTTGGAGGCGCTGCTTCTGCTCCTATCGTCGCTTCTGCTTTTCACCCCTCGCTTGCAACTGTTGGAGTATTACTAGCTGTTTTCGGGTATGCCATTGGAACAATTGCTGCAATTGGCTGCACCATTTTATTAGAATTAGCCGCCCCCATTTAAATAGAAATCTGCATATTTGTAGCTTAAAATTTTATCAAATTATGAAGAAAGTACTTGTTTTTTGTTTGTTGGTATTACTTATGGCTTGCTCAAAAGAAAAAGAACTTGGTAATATGCTTGTGAAAGGAAAAATTAAAGGACTTAAAAAAGGAACTTTATACTTACAAAAAATCAAAGATTCATCACTTGTTTCAGTAGATTCAATCAATTTATTTGGTAATGATACATTTGTATTAACTGATAGTATAAAATCATCTGAAATGTATTATATAACTTTAAATGGAAATAAAAATAGAATTTCTTTCTTTGGACAGGAAGGAACCATAAACATCGAGGATAAACTCGAAAAATTTGGAATCAAACCTGTGATTGAGGGATCTAAAAATCAAAAAATATTTGAAGAATATAATGAAATGGCTCGTAAATTTCAAGGAAAACAATTAGACTTGTTAGCGGAAAATGTTCAGGCACAAAAAGAGAACGATCCAGAAAAATCAGAAGCCTTAAGAAAACAATCTGACAATCAAATCAGAAAAAAATACATCTATACTATTAATTATGTTTTAAATCATCCAGACGCTGAAGCATCCGCATATATAACATTGACTGAACTGGTAAATGCCAATATAAAATATCTAGATAGTATTAATAATTCTCTAACGAGTAAGGTAAAAAAATCAATCTATGGTAAAAAGTTAGCAACATTTGTTGCTACCATCAAAAAAACAGAAAATTCAGAATAGTTTGATTAGTTTTTAACTTTTAAGCTCCATTCAAATTCAAAGGTACAAACTGATAATCCGTCGGAATTAAAACCCTCGGATTTCATGGTAATCACCTTCCCCTTCCCTGTTTTTGATGACTCTTCAATAGCGCTATCTACAAGATTTCCATCATGGCATTCGAATCTAATTAAACCCGTTGCTTTTTTTGTAAAACTTCCCTTCTGATTAATTACCAACATGGAAACCTTTTTATGTGATTTTTCAATTCCTTTCATGACCAAAACACCAGTAGTCATTTCTGCTGCCATTCCTTGTGCCGCCCAAAACATTGATTTGAATGGGTTTTGATTGAGCCATTTATGAGAGATTTTTACCACGGCAGAATTATTTTCAATAGAGGCTACTCGTACGCCTCCAAAATAAGCTAAAGGGAGCTTAAACAACATAAAATTGTTGATCTTTTTGGGAGTAATCTTCATGTATGGTAATTTGCTAGAAAGATAATGATAATTTATGAGCTAATTATTTCCATTAAATGAATTTAATTTTTAAAGTAAATAATTCAACTCATCATTAAAAATTTAAATTTGTTCAAATAAAATATAAAGGAAATCCAACACAAGTTTCAAAAGAAACTTCTTCTGGGGAGGAATATCCTATAAATAAAAAACAAAGAGTTTTCTGAGTTTTCATTATTAAATATTATTTACTTTTGGTAGAGTGAAAACATTGATTCTATTTATTAGTACATTTTTATCGCTTACCTGTCAATCTCAAATTCCAGAGGGATTTTCATATCTTTCTGATGTAGATGCTAGTATTCAATCAGATTTACGATATATATCCAGTAATAATTTTATTGGAAAACCCATTGATGGCTATCTGAAAAATAAGGTCATTATTTCTACTCCAGCTGCCAAAGCTTTAAAAAAAGTACAATCTAACTTATTATTGTTTGGACTTAGTCTTAAAATTTTTGATGGCTACAGACCTCAACAATCGGTAGATCATTTTGTTCGATGGGCAAAAGTATCAAACGATACCCTTATGAAAGAACAGTTTTATCCAACGATAAAAAAGAGGGATTTGTTTTCATTAGGATATATTGCCAGTAAATCTAGCCATACAAGGGGAAGTACTGTTGATTTGACTATTATCGATATAAAAACTAAAGAAGAATTGGATATGGGAAGTCCATATGATTTTTTTGGAATAATCTCTCATCCAGTCTATAAAAAACTTACAAAAAATCAGAGATCTAATCGTCTTTTATTACGATCATTGATGATGGAATTCGGTTTTAAACCCTATTCAAAAGAATGGTGGCATTTTACCTTAATTAATGAACCATATCCAAATACTTATTTTAATTTTATCGTTCAATAAGTAATTTTTAACAAATTCTACATAAGTTCGTATTAGATAGGCACTATATTTGTAGTAGTTATTAAAAAAACGTTATACTATTTTGTTCTCCTTAAAAAACATCTTTTTGTATTTCCTTTTTTCAGTTCCGCTCTTTGTATACGGTCAATCTAATAAATCCTTGGATTCAGATAAAAAAAAGGGTGGCAAAAATATTAATTTAACAAGTTCATCTAAGGAAATTAAGAAACCTATTTTTTTAGATAATGATGATAAAGAGGGATTTAAAAAAGCATTTGATAAAAAAAAGAAAAATGATGCTGAAAATAAAAAAGAAGATTTAACAAACAAAGGAATTCTTTCAGCTGCTAAAATTTCTGAGGAACGTTTTTTAAAATCTTGGAAAAAAATAAATGCTCCTTACCCTGTGATTGACCAAGATCTAGGAAGCTTTAGAACTCAATCTAAGTCTGTAAGGATTATTTGTAGAGACTTTCAATATCCTGATGGTGATAAAGTTACTATTATGATAAATGATATCCCTATAATCAAAAATGTTACATTACAAAGTTCGTATCAAGGGTTTGATATCCCTTTAGAGGTAGGTATCAATAAAATAGCTTTTATTGCATTAAACCAAGGAACTTCTGGTCCAAATACAGCTGGATTTAAAGTTTTTGATGATTCAGGAAACGTCATTTCATCAAATGAATGGAATCTAGCTACAGGTGCTAAAGCCGTAATACTGATCGCAAAAGACAAATAATATTTCTTGACGAAAACGTTGTAATTAATTTAATTACTACTACTTTTTTTATTCTACTTAAATCATTTATTTTTGCAAAAGGAATCCTCTAATTAGTATGGATTCTTAATAAGAAAACAAAGACCTAAATAGAATGAAAAAAGTTACCAAGCAAACCTATCTTAATTGGTATAAGGATATGTTATTTTGGAGAAAGTTTGAAAACAAATTAGCATCTGTTTATATTCAACAAAAAGTAAGAGGCTTCTTACACTTATACAATGGTCAAGAAGCTGTTTTAGCTGGCGCTTTACATGCGATGGATTTATCAAAAGATAAAATGATTACGGCCTACAGAAATCATGTACAGCCCATTGGTATGGGTGAAGATCCTAAAAAAGTAATGGCTGAACTATATGGAAAAGTAACAGGTACATCTAACGGGATGGGAGGTTCTATGCATATTTTTTCTAAAAAATATGGTTTTTATGGTGGTCACGGAATTGTTGGAGGACAAATACCTTTAGGTGCAGGAATTGCTTTTGCAGACAAATATAAAGGCAGTGATGGAGTTACTTTAACATGTTTTGGCGATGGAGCTGCAAGACAAGGTTCATTACATGAAACTTTTAATATGGCTATGTTATGGAAATTACCTGTTGTTTTTATTGTAGAAAATAATGGTTATGCTATGGGAACTTCTGTAGAAAGAACCGCTAATCATACAGATATTTGGAAATTAGGATTAGGATATGAAATGCCTTGTGGACCTGTAGATGGTATGAATCCAGTTAAAGTTGCCGAAGCGGTAGATGAAGCTATTAAAAGAGCAAGACGAGGAGATGGACCAACTTTTCTAGAAATGAAAACATATCGTTACAGGGGTCATTCTATGTCAGATGCACAACATTACCGAACAAAAGATGAGGTAACTGAATATAAAAAAATTGATCCTATAACTCAAGTTTTAGATATTATCAAAGAAAAAAAGTACGCATCTGAAGAAGAAATTGAACAAATAAATAAAGAGGTAAAAGATTTAGTAAAAGAATGTGAGGAGTTTGCAGAAAATTCTCCATTTCCAGAAGTAAATCAATTACACGATGTAGTCTACGAACAAAAAGACTATCCTTTTATCAAATAACCCAATATGGGTTTAAAGTATAGAGTGACTGTTGAAATTTTAATTATTTCTAATTTGAAATTAAAGAGTCAAAAAAATAACTTTTGAATAGATACACATGGCAACAATAATTAATATGCCTCGCTTAAGCGACACTATGGAAGAAGGTGTTGTGGCTAAATGGTTAAAACAAGTTGGAGATAAAGTTGAGGAAGGAGATATTCTTGCTGAAATTGAAACAGATAAAGCTACGATGGAATTTGAATCTTTCCATGAAGGTGTTTTATTACATGTTGGAATTGCAGAGGGTGAAAGTGCTAAAGTTGACAGTTTGTTAGCAATTATAGGCGCTGAAGGAACGGATGTTTCCGATATGATTTCATCCCAAAATGATGAAAGCATATCTTCTGAAGATTCTGAACCAACAATAGTTGAAACCACTGAAGTTATAGCAACAACACAAGCAGAAAAATCTACAGAAGTTTCCAATGCATCAAATAATGGAGAAAGAATATTTGCCTCACCTTTAGCAAAAAAGATTGCCAAAGATAGAGGAATCAATTTAGGAAATATAAAGGGCTCTGGAGAAAATGGAAGAATTGTAAAAAAAGATATAGAAAACTATGCTCCTGCTTCTGAAGTCTCTACTCATGACCCATTACAAACAGAAAAATCCTCTACTAAAGTAGCACCATTTACCCCTGTAGGCGAAGAAAGGTTTGAAGAAATAAACAACTCTCAAATGCGAAAAGTAATTGCAAAACGTTTGGGGGAGTCTAAATTTAGTGCGCCTCATTATTATTTGACTATTGAATTAGATATGGATAATGCTATTGCTTCTCGCAAGACAATTAATTCATTACCTGATACCAAAGTTTCTTTTAATGATATGATAGTAAAAGCTTGTGCAATGGCATTACAAAAACATCCTCAAGTAAATAGCTCATGGAATGAAAATACCACAAGGTACAATCATCATATTCATATTGGAGTTGCCGTAGCTGTAGATGATGGCTTACTAGTTCCTGTTTTAAAATTTACAGATCAAATGAGTTTAACTCAAATTGGTACCAGTGTTCGAGATTTAGCAGGAAAAGCAAGAAATAAAAAAATTGCACCGAATGAAATGGAAGGAAGTACCTTCACCATCTCTAACCTAGGAATGTTTGGAATTCAAGAATTCACATCCATTATCAATCAGCCTAATTCAGCAATCCTTTCTGTTGGTGCTATTGAGCAAAAACCCGTAGTAAAGAACAATGAAATTGTTGTGGGCAATACCATGAAAATTACATTAGCATGTGACCACAGAACAGTAGATGGCGCAACAGGAGCTAAATTCTTACAAACTGTAAGAGCTTATATTGAGAATCCAGTAACCATGTTAGCCTAAAATTTTATCGAGTATAAAAAAACCTCTGGAAAAATCTAGAGGTTTTTTATACAATAGATTCTGATGGTTATATTTTTGTGATAGTTGAATTGGTTGTAACAGTCACATCCATTCCTTGACTAGAAATAGAGACTTTTAGGTCTGAACTCTTTACAATACCACTTTCTATATCAATTGTTGAAGTTCCTTTAATATTACCAGTTCCTGCTCCAGTTACATTGCCACTAACATCCAAGGTAACTATTCCATCATCAATAGCAATAGCTGCTACAGTATAAGTTATATTCATTTTCATTCCCTGATTATCATTTTCAGTTGACCATGAAGAACCCACAACAACTTTTTCCTCAGGATAATTCATGTAATTTGAAGTTCCTGTTAATTGGCTCATTGCAGGAATAGTAGGCTCAGTTCTTGTTTCAAGTATATTTCCTAAATTATCAATTGAAGTATGAATAGTAGCCTCCATCATTGGATCTAATTGAGACTTTAACATCTGGCCCATTTGATCAAGTTCTACATCTTTATTATTAGAATCATAACTCATGGTCATTCCTCCTTGCATCATATCCATTGCAACTGATGAAATCTTAGATTCCATTTTAATATTATTTTCTGAAACATCTGTAACAATCATACCCATAGATATTTTCATGTTCATTCCTCCCTGTAAACCCATACCTTGTTTTACAGATTGATTGGTAATATAACTATCACCTTTTGTATAATTGTGGCGAAGTAAAACAGACTCTTGAGCTGTTGAAGTTAATGATGAAATAACTAATAATGCGATAAGTACTCTTTTCATTTTTTTTGATTTATGATTTGTTTTGCTTATGTATATATATTTATAACTTGAATAATATAAAAAATATTTAATATAATTAATAGATTTTATAATGTGAATGGTTTATTTAAAATTCTTGATCTGGTTGCCAGGATTCTAAAGCTTCCTTTAACGTCTTAATAAACATTCCTCCTAGTGCTCCGTTTACCACCCGATGATCATAAGAATGTGATACAAACATCTTATGCCTAATTCCAATAAAATCTCCTTCTGAAGTTTCAATCACAGAAGGTACTTTTCGAATAGCTCCTAGGGCTAAAATAGCTACTTGTGGTTGATTTATAATAGGTGTTCCCATTACAGATCCAAAACTACCTACATTAGTAACAGTATAGGTTCCATCCTGAATTTCGTCTGGTTTTAATTGGTTATTTCGTGCTCTATTTGCCAAATCATTCACTTTTTTGGTCATTCCAACCATATTTAATTGATCCGCATTTTTAATAACAGGTACAATTAAGTTTCCATCAGGAAGTGCTGCTGCCATTCCTAAATTAATATTTTTCTTTTTAATAATCGTATCTCCCTGAACAGCAATATTGATCATGGGAAATTTTTTAATGGTCGTTGCGACTGCATGCATAAAAATTGGCGTAAATGTCAACTTCTCCCCTTCTCTGTCAAAAAACGCCTCTTTTACCTTGTTCCTCCATTTTACAATATTGGTAACATCGATTTCAATAAAGGATTGAACATGGGCTGAAGTATGTACAGAATCTACCATATGTTTAGCAACCAATTTACCCATCCTCGTCATTTGTATGATTTCATCTTTACCGTTAACAGAAACTGGAATTGATTTGACTGACTCTGAAACTTCTGAGGCTGGTTCTTCTATTTTTAAAGAAGTCGTTCTGTTGTCTAAATAAGAAAGAATATCATTTTTAGTAACTCTGCCATCTTTCCCAGTTCCTTTAATAGCCTCCAATTCTTGCATAGTAAGACCTTCTGTTTCTGCTATTTTCCTTACTAAAGGTGAATAAAATTTACCTGAATCTGAGGTTTTAGTTATTGGAGTATTAACTGAATCAATCGCTGCTGTAATAGCATTTTCAATTGTAGCAATTTCTTTTGGTGTATCTGATATTTTTGAAGTTGGTATTTCTTGATCAACGTCCTCTCCATTAGTTTCAATAACTGCAATCGTCTGACCTACTTTAATAACAGCATCTTTTTGAAATAAAATTTCGACAAGTGTTCCTTCTACTTCACTAGGAACTTCAGAATCTACTTTATCTGTGGCAATTTCAACAATTGCTTCATCTAGCTCTATAGTGTCTCCTACCTCCTTTAACCAAGAAGTAATTGTTGCTTCAGCAACACTTTCTCCCATCTTCGGTAATTTTAATTCAAATCTTGCCATTATTGTACATTATTGAGATTGCAAAAATACAAAAATTGAGTCATTAATGATTAATTTTAAGCATTAGAAAAAAATGTACACTTGCATGCATTAATTTAGTCAGCTATTGTATATGTTAGATCAATAATAAATTTTAAATAACTTTAGATTAAAAATTGATGAGTATTTTGCAATGATTAAACCTTAAGTTTAAGAACAGTTTCTTTAATATTATATTCTTGCAAATTAATATTTGTTATTTTTTCCGATTGAATTTCTTTTCCGTAATTATCATATACAGTTATTTTTAGATATGTTGGATATGAATTATCTCCTGTTTTCTTTCCATAATAGGTAATATTAAACATCCACTCTCCAACATCTTTAGAGGTAATAAAAAACTCTTCCAATCCATACCCATATTCTTTTTCTTTATTCAATCGATAAGGTTCTGAATTAGAGGTATGTGACCAAGTAAAGTATCTTTTTTGAGGATTAACAATTTGCAAATCAAATTCTGCATCATAGTCGCTCCACTCAAAAACAATACGTCGATGATATTCTAATTTCTTTTTGTACAAATCAGGAATATCATTTATGAGTAAGTTTGCATTATTTAGCCCTACCAAATTCTTAAATTCTGCAGTAATTGTTTTCCTAATTTCGGAAAAATTAAGTTCACCAATATCTTGATATTGATTGTAAATAATTTTAGTGTAAATCTCTTTTGCTTTTTTAAATTCTTTATTATTAATATAACTCAATGCTAAATTTCTGTAGGCTTGAATATCTTTTGGTTGAATTTTTATAATTATCTTGTATAGTTCGGAGGATTTATCAAACATTCCAAACTCATCATATTTATAGGCTAGTGCTCTTAACAATGGGACATCAGCAGGCTCAATAATTTCAATAACGTTTGATAATATCCTTTTCACTAAATAAGGATTTTTCCAATTGTTAAAAAAGGAGGCCATGTCAAAAAAGAAATTGATTTCTTTTCCATAAATTTTTCTTTGTGATAAATAAACATCATATGCATGGTTTATTGATGACGTTTGCTTTATTTCTTTGATATATGGCCTATTAATAATATTTGTGATTGCTACATCTTCCTCATAATAGGGAGTATTACCTATTTTTTTAGCTTTTTTCTTTTTAAAACTAGAAGATCCTGTTTTTGATTTTATTAATAAAACCCCATTACTTCCTTGCGATCCATAAATATTTGTGGCAGCAAGGCCTTTTAAGTAAGTAATGCTCTCAATATTTTCTGGATTAATAAAATTTGTTTTTGAAACAAATCCTGTAGATGAATTACTTTGTTTTATAGGAACTCCATCCAAAACAATTAGCCCGTATTGATTTCCCTTGATTGTTGTATATCTTCCTCTACCTAAAAATTGACTAAGTTGGTCACTGTTAGAAACTTCTAGGCCCGCAAATTTTCCGACAACAGCACCCCTAGCATCTGTATTAATGGCAGAAATAGAATTTCCAGAAATAGATTTTACTGAATACCCTAATCTTTTCTTATCTACCATACCATTTCCTGTATTTATCATCTCTTTATTGGAATTTTCTATGGTAAATTCATCAAGAAATTCATCTTGATCATTCATATTAATATTTTTTATACCATTGGAGGGGATATTTGTTAAAACAGTTGTTTTCCCCATATATCTAAACTCTAATGAGTCACTTACCATAGCAACAATCGAATAATTCCCTAGACTATCTGTAACTGAGGTAGCTCTTATAATATTATTTTGTTTTGAAATTACTGTAACGTTCGGTAAGTTACCGTTCGAATCAGTTACTTTTCCTCGGATAGTTAAAGGTTCTGATAAGAATTTATTTGTTTTATTTTGAGCATTGAAATCAATAAAATCTCCTCCTGATTTTTGGGCAATCTCTTTTAAAAATTCTCTATTAATAGACTTACCGCTAGAAATTACAGTAACCGTTGGTGATATCTTAGGAAATTTATTGTTAAAAGAATAACCATCTGAAAACAATAGCACCTCATCACTAAAAACAAAATCAGCTACTTTAATCTTATCAAAATTTGTAGCACCATCATAAATTGTATTGCGTAATTCTTTTTTTAGCGCATCCCAATTAGCATTAGTAATATTGTATAATTGATCTAAAATTATTTCATTACTAAATGTAATTAGGCTTAGAGATACCTCTGGGTTTTTTTGAAAATACAAGTCTAAATATTCTAAATCAATCATTAAATCTCTGTCTACCATACTATAGGAGGCATCCCATAATAAGGTGACATTTTTTGAAGTATTTTGTGATACTGCTGATACTGAGATCAACATCGCAATTGCAATAAAATAATAATTCTTTAAAGACATATCTGATCAATTATTATTAGTACATATTTGTTTTTAATTTTTTAATTTAAGTAAATTTTATTAGAAAATGAAAACATCAGATCCAGTCTTTTGGATTTTTTAAAATTTCGACCAGCTTTGTTTCTTCTGAATTCTCCTTGAGTTGATAATTGTATTTCCATTGAACTACTGGTGGCAAACTCATTAAAATACTTTCAATTCGTCCATTGGTTTTTAATCCAAACAAGGTTCCTCTGTCATGAACTAAATTAAATTCTACATAACGTCCTCTTCTTATTTCTTGCCAATCTTTATGTTCTTTTGTGTAAGACATTTCTCTTCTCTTTTTAACAATAGGCGCATAACTTTCTAAAAAATGATTCCCTATCTCAGAGACAAAATCAAATCTATCCTGGATAGAAAATTCTTTAGTTTCCTTTAAATAATCGAAAAATAAACCTCCAATACCACGAGCTTCATTTCTATGTGTGTTCCAAAAATAATTATCACAGGACTTTTTAAATCTTGGATAAAAATTAAGATCAAATTTGTCACATGATTGTTTACATATGGTATGAAAATGAATGGCATCTTCCTCAAACAAATAGTAGGGTGTTAAATCTTGACCACCACCAAACCATCGAGTGACACAATTTCCCTTTTTATCATACATTTCAAAATAACGCCAATTAGCATGAACTGTGGGAATCATAGGATTTTTTGGATGAATTACAAGGCTTAGTCCACAGGCATAAAAATCAGCTTCTTTTACTCTAAATTGTTTTCTCAAGGTCTCTGGTAATTCTCCATGGACCGCTGAAATATTGACGCCTCCTTTTTCAAAAATCGCTCCATTTTCAATAATACGAGTTATACCCCCACCACCTTCTTCACGCTGCCAAATATCTTCCTCAAACTTTGCAGCACCATCCATCTCTTCAAGTGTAGAAGTAATATTATTTTGTAAGCTTTCTATGTACTGATAAAATTGATCTTTCATTTTAATGCTCCTTATGAATTAATTTTACGGTCGCTATCGTTGCTGCAGTTACCGAAAATGGTAGGACCAATAGTACTCCCAAAAAAGGAAGTAATAAAAATAAAACAAATACAACACCATTTCCAAGTGCAAGCCCTTTATTTTTCTGAACAAAAAGAATGCTTTCTTTATAAGTAAGATGCCGTTCTAGGGTAGGATCCATATTACCAAAACCAGCAAAATAAGACTGTAAGAGAAAAAGCAGTACTGTAGAAAATAATCCTATTACAGGGATCAAACCGAATAAAAGTATGGGAAGAGTTAAAAACAATTCTTTTGCAAAATTTCTCAGAGCTATTCTAACTCCTCTTAATAATAATTTTAGGAAAGAAGAATTTTCTTTATCTGAGACTACTCCTGTAAAATCATCTTCAATTATTTTGGATATAGGGCCAATAAAGGGAGCAGATAAGGCCATTACAAGGTGTTTAAATGCTATAAAACCTATTACGATCACAATCAGAGCACCCAGCATGTTACTAATGTTATGGATGGTATCTTTTCCATGATCCCATGGCCAAAAATTAGCAAACCAAAAACTAGCAATATAATTTCCAATATTACCAGATAAAAAATAGGATAAGAATCCGATGATAAAAAAAATAATCACACATAATACAACGGGAATTACAAAATATTTCCATAATCTAAGTCGAGAAAGTATTTTGTAAGCTTCAAAATAAGCTTTAATTCCGGTTGTAATTCCTTTTATCATCAATGGTAAAACACTGTTTTGTTGATATAATTTATCATACCTTGTATTCTTTTACTGCATCAATAAATGCTTTGGCATTATCCACAGGAATATTTGGTAAGATACCGTGTCCTAAATTCACTATATATTTGTCTTTTCCAAATTCATTGATCATTTGATGCACCCTCTTTTTTATTTCTAATGGAGGAGATAATAATCTTGATGGATCAAAATTTCCTTGTAATGTAATATTTCCTCCTGATAAATAACGAGCATTTCTGGCTGAACACGTCCAATCTACTCCCAAAGCAGCAGCTCCAGATTTTGACATTTCATGAAGAGCAAACCAACATCCTTTTCCAAATGCAATTACTGGTACTTTATCTTTCAATGCATCAATAATTTGTTGTATATATTTCCAAGAATATTCTTGATAGTCTGAGGGTGATAACATACCTCCCCAGGAATCAAAAATCTGGACAACATCAACTCCAGCGGTAATTTTTGCTTTTAAGTAAGCAACGGTTGTATCCGTAATTTTTTGTAATAATTGATGCGCTGCTATAGGATTACTAAAACAAAAACCTTTTGCTTTATCAAAATTTTTTGACCCTTGTCCCTGTACCATATAACATAAAATTGTCCAAGGAGAACCCGCAAATCCAATCAACGGAACTTCATCATTTAATTTTTCCTTGGTTGCTTTAATGGCTTCCATCACATAGCCCAAATCTTCGTACACATCGGGGATTATTACATTATCGACCGCTTTTTGATCTCTAATAGGATTCGGTAGATAGGGTCCAAAATCTGGTTTCATTTCTACCTCAACATTCATCGCTTGTGGAATTACTAAAATATCTGAAAATAAAATAGCTGCATCCATTCCAAATCTTCGAATGGGTTGAACTGTAATTTCAGAGGCTAATTCTGGTGTTCTACAACGGGTAAAGAAATCATATTTCCCTTTGATTTTCATAAATTCGGGCAAATATCGTCCAGCTTGACGCATCATCCATACAGGAGGTCTATGGACAATTTCACCTTTTAGAGCTCTTAAAAATAAATCATTCTTTATCATATTGCATTATTTATCTGTATTTGTAAAAACAATCTCTCTTTTTTCTCTTTTATTCACAATTTGGTTCGGTTAAGTGATGACGATAGTTACCATATCTTTAGGAGCTAGCAATAGTATGGTAATTGATTCTCGTACAATTTATTTCAATATAAATTTCATCTATCTCTATCATAAATCATCTCTTATTTCTTATAATTTCAAGGATACGAGCAATTTCAAATCTTTTTAATTTTTTATAATACGGTGACTTTTTATAATTCCATGAATATAATTTCCGCAAAAGAACTCAAGTAAATTGTTTGTATTAGGAAGTTCTCTCATGATTTTTTTGTATTTCAAAAAATGATTTTTCTACCGCTTTTTCTATGGTAGCTATGTCTTCTTTAGAGATTGCCGATGATAAAAACCAAGCCTCAAATTGTGAAGGCGGTAAAAACACTCCATTTTTAATCATTTCCCAGAAAAAGGTAGCAAACATATCAGTATCCGTAGTTTGAGCTTGCTCAAAATTGGTCACCTTTAGTTTGGTAAAAAAAGGATTCATCATAGAACCAAATCTGTTGACCGTAAGATCAATCTCGTATTTCTTTGCTGCTTTTAACAAAATGTTTTCTATTTTTTCACCTATCTTTTCAAACTCTGAATATGGATTTTGCCTCTTTAACTCCTTCAAAGTAGAAATTCCCCCAACCATTGCAATTGGATTCCCACTCAAAGTTCCAGCTTGATACATTCCACCCAAAGGGGCTACATTTTCCATAATTTCATTTCTTGCACCATAAGCACCCACAGGGAAACCTCCTCCAATTACCTTGCCCAAACAAGTAATATCTGCTTCAACTCCCAAGAGTTCTTGAGCACCTCCAAATTTTGAACGAAATCCTGTCATCACCTCATCGGCAATTAGTAAAGCACCTTTAGAATGAATAAACTCTTTTAAATCTTTTAAGAAATTTCCTTGCGGAACAACAACCCCCATATTTCCTCCAATCGGTTCGATGATTACACCTGCAATGTCATCATGCTTCTCAAAATGCTTTTTCACACTATCCAAATCATTGTAGGTTGCAATTAAAGTATTCTTGACTGCTCCTTCAGGAACTCCTTTACTGCTAGGTAAACTCAATGTTGCTAATCCAGAACCTGCAGCAACTAATAAGGCATCTTGATGACCATGATAACAACCCGAAAATTTGATAATTTTATCTCTACCTGTAAAAGCTCTTGCTAAACGAATTCCACTTAAAACAGCTTCTGTTCCTGAATTCACAAAACGAACTTTATCCATTCCTGGAAAAGCATCACAAACAATTTTTGCTAGCGCTATTTCATTTTCTGTTGAGGCACCAAACGAATAGCCTTTTTTTAAGGCTTTGTTGACGGCTTTTTGAACTTTGTTATGACGATGTCCTAAAATCATAGGGCCGTATGATAATACTAAATCAACATACTTGTTTCCATCTACATCAATAATTTGGGAACCTCTTGCTTTTTTGATAAACAACGGGTTTCCTCCTACAGATGAAAATGCTCTTACAGGAGAATTTACAGCTCCAACCAAATTAACCAGTCCTTTTTCAAATAATTTCTTGGATTTTTTGAATTCCATCAACTTTGTTTGTTTAAAATATAGGCAACTTCTTTTGCAAAATAAGTGATGATGATGTCTGCTCCTGCTCTTTTCATCGAAAGCAAGCTTTCCAACATTACTTTTTCTCCATCAATCCAACCTTTCTTAGCGGCAGCTTTTACCATTGCATATTCTCCACTTACGTTATAACAAGCAATTGGTTTATCAAAATTATTTCTTAAATCACGAATGATATCTAAATATGAAAGTGCTGGTTTTACCATTAAAATATCTGCTCCTTCGCTATCGTCTATCTTTGCTTCACGCAACCCCTCATCTCTATTTGCAGGATTCATTTGATAGGTTTCTCTATCACCAAAAGTTGGTGTAGAATCTGCTGCATCTCTGAATGGCCCATAAAATGCTGACGCGTATTTTACAGAATATGCCATAATTGGTAAACTCACAAACCCTTGGTTATCAAGAGCTTTACGAATCACTTGAATGGTTCCGTCCATCATTCCTGAAGGGGCTACCATATCTACTCCTGCTCTAGCATGAGATATCACTTGCTTTGCAATATTAGCCAATGTTGCATCATTATCCACGTCATTCTTGTGAATGATACCGCAATGTCCATGAGAAGTATATTCGCAAAAACATACATCTGAAATTACATACAATGTAGGATAGTTTTTTTTGATAAATCGAATTGCCTGCTGAATGATTCCTTTATCATTCCAAGTTTCCGTTCCTTCATCATCTTTTTCAGAAGGAATTCCAAATAATAAAACAGCATGAATATTCAATTTTATGAGCTCATCCAATTCTTTAGATATGGTATCTAATGAATAACGTTTAATACCTGGCATTGATGGAATTTCTGATTCTATATTTTCACCTTCTTCAATAAATAGAGGAAAAATAAAATCGTCCGTGGACAACTTTGTTTCTTGAACCAATCGCCTGATTCCTAATGATTTTCTGAGTCTTCTTGTTCTATTGTACATAATGAAGATTTACTAATTCAATAACACTTTCTACTGTTGGGACTTTTGCTACTTCTACTTGATCAAAATACTTTCTTGCTTCTTTTTCAGTTGATTCCCCAATACAGAAAGCGACTTTATCAGTCGTGTTTATCTGTAGGTAACTTTTTATTGTAGAGGGACTGTAGAATAAAACTCCTCCAACTTTTTCATCAACAGAAGCAGGGCTGTGCATTGTTTTGTATGCCTCTATTTCATTTACTGTAATTCCATTTTTAGTCAATATATTTGGTAAGGTGTCTAGACGTAAGTTACTGCAGAAATAAGTAGTTTCTTGTCCTTTGATTTCTTTGGATAGATATTCCGCTAGTTTTGTAGCATTCTTTTCTGAATAATTTACAGGCCCTATATTTTGTTCAATTAATTTCTTTGTTCTTCTTCCTACACAAAAAATATTCTTGAAGTTTAACTGATCTTTTGTAAAACTCTTTAAGATAGCATCTACCCCATTTTTACTGGTAATGATGACATTTTTAATTTCTTCTTTCACCACTTTGGGAGCAATTCGGTTGGGTCTTATTTTGATAAAATCTGAACTTTCTGAAGCAATATCTTCGTGAAATAATTTCGTTTGACCTATTGATAATGATTTTGTAGAGTACACAAAAAATTTCTTTTCTTTGACTGTTCCCTGATCAGTAATCATAATTTCTTTTCCACCTCTGTTGATGATATAATCTGCACAATCTTTTGCCAGATATCGATGGCGTTTCACTGGGACTGTTTTAGTGACTTGAATTTTCTTTTTACCGTCTCTACTTAATAATACTCCTTTGAAATTGATCTCTTCTGTTCGTTCATCAATAAAAGCCAAAGCTCCTATTGGAGCTGTACACCCTCCTTCTAAACGATTTAAAAATTCGCGTTCAATCTTTACACAAACTTCCGTTTCATAATGATTTAATTGTTCACAAGCATCTGTGATATAATCATCTCCATCTAAAGAAGCAATCATAATGGCCCCTTGAGCTGGAGCTGGTGTCATCCAAGAAAGGTTCACAGCTCCTTTTGGCCGTTTTCCAATACGTTCTAATCCTGCTGCTGCAAATACAGCTCCATTCCATTCGTTTTCTTTTAACTTTTGTAAACGCGTATTTACATTTCCCCTTAAGTCTACTACTGTATGCGTTGGATATCTATCTAACCACATCGCTTTTCTTCGTATACTTCCTGTGGCAATAATTGCTTCTTTCTGAGCAAAAAACTCTTCATTATCCTTTAAAACAAGAATATCATTGAAGTTTGCTCGTTTTAGAACCGCAGCCTGAATAATTCCTTCAGGTAATACCGTTGGAACGTCTTTCATAGAATGCACCGCTATATCAATTTCATTATTTAACAGAGCAATATCAAGATTTCTAGTAAAAACACCTGTAATCCCTATTTCGTATATAGGTTTATCAAGAACAACATCTCCAGTAGATTTTACAGCAATGATTTCTGTTTTGTATTCCAATTCGTTCAACATTCTCTGAACTTTATTGGCTTGCCATAGTGCTAATTCACTAGTACGAGTACCTATTCTAATAACCTTATGCATATGGAATTCTTAGGATTTACCAAAAACTTTCGACATCACTTGAATACTGTCATTTAATGATATCTCTCCTTCTTTTAATTGTTTTGCAAACCTAGTTGTTATTTTTTGTATAAATCTATTGGTAAGAATTTCTGCTTGAGTTTCATCAAAATTTTTAATTTTCTTTTTATGAAAATTAATTTCATCTTTCTGAATTGATTCTAAAGATTCTTTTAAAGCATTAATCGCTGGAACCAGTTTTCTATGATTTAACCACTCATTAAATTCTTCTTTATAAAATTCAATAATTTCTTCTGCTTTGGGAACTTCTTTACGTCGAGTAGCTAGTGTTTCTAATGTAATATTGGACAGTTCGTCAACATTTACTAAGGTCACATTGTCATATTCAATTACAGATTTTTCAACATTTTCAGGCATAGATAAATCTAAAATCAATAATTCTTTATCATGTGCAATATGTTTTTTTGTAATTGTTGGGGTATCTGAACCTGTAGAAACAATTAGAACATCTGCTTTTGAAATTTCTCTTGTTAAGTCTTCTATTTTAGAATTTCTAATTGATTGATATTCTTCTACGAAAGAAATGGCCTTTTCTTCAGTCCTATTAATTAGACAAACAGAATTGTTTTTGGTGTGTAGTGCTAGATTTTTACAAGTATGTTTTCCCATCTTCCCTAAACCAAATATCAAAATATTTTTTGAGTTATAATCGGCGATGTTTTGAATGATATACTCAACAGCTGCATAAGAAACTGAAGTTCTTCCTGAACTTAAATTAGTTGTGTTTTTTATTTTTTTGCTGGCTTGAAAAACCAAATTAATTAATCTCTCTAATCCGGCATTGATTGTCTGAAATTTCTTAGCTAACTTAAATGCTAATTTTAATTGACTTACAATCTCATAATCTCCTAGTATCTGACTTTCAAGACCCGTTCCAATTCTAAACAATTGATTAACTGCATCTTTCCCCTCATAAACATTTGAAATTTTTTCAAATTCTTCAATAGTTCCTTTTGAAAATTTACACAACAATCTTATAAGTGAATATGGATGGTCTGAAAAACCAGTAATTTCGGTTCTGTTACATGTAGAAAGAACAAACACTCCATCAAGGCCAATTTCCTTGGCCTCTTTTAGAAGATTCATCTGATTCTCTTTAGATAAACTATATTTACCTCTAGTTTTCACATCAGCTTTTTTATAACTGACTCCTATGTTATATAGATTTCTTTGTTGGATATCTAATCTCATTAAATTTTAAAAAGATATTCAAAATTAAAAAGTTCTTTTAGATAAAAATGTCGCTCAAAGTACTTTTTATATCGTTCTATGTTTTTTATGTGCTTTTTATTTTAAAAACATACATAATGTTGTATTTTTGTAGTAAAATCAACATTTACACTTCTTTTTAAGTAGAATCATTCTAAATAAAGAGCATTTAAAAAAAATAGTTTGTCATGTTAAAAAATGTCGCTGGAAGTTCATTTGAAGAAGTTAAGTTAGAAAATGGTTTCCATATTCTTGAGTTTCAAAATGAAAGCATTGAAACACTTCATTTTGATAGAAATATAGATTGCACCTTTATTCAAATTCATTTTTGTGTTAAAGGAAATTCAAAATTTTTATTCAACAATGTAAATTATTCTTTTGACGTATTAGACAAACGTTCCATTATATTGTACAACCCACAAAGAGACTTACCTATTAATTTAGAAATACGTCCTAAAACTATTTTAATTTCCTTATTAATCTCCATTGAAAAATTTCACTCATTATTTTCAAAAGAAGCTGGTTATATCCCTTTTTTAAGTAAAGAAAATAGTCACAAAAAATATTATGACGAT
>CATISV010000049.1 GCA_949541125.1 Flavobacterium sp. SCGC AAA160-P02 | reverse complement strand
GCCATACAAATCCATAAAAAAAGAAATAAAAAACGTAATCAAGCTTCTGCAATTAATAATCTTGCCAATGTGTATTTACTACAAGGAGATTTTGAAAAAGCTAAAATAAAATATTTTGAAGGAATTAAGCTTATTAGAAGAGACACCAGTACAAAAGCGATTAGGATAAAAGCGAATTTATATTACAATTTAGCTTGGTCCATGCGAAATTTAAAAGAGTATAAAGCCTATGATAATCTAGAAATTTCATTGAACATGGAAAATAAGTTACGAGACCTTGAAATGCAAGAAATGTTAGAACGTGTTACTACTGAATATAACATAAACACGGTTCGTCAAGAAGAGGAGTTAAAAAGACAGTTGGTGATTAATCAAAAACAAAAAGCTGAGAGAAATTTATGGATTACGGGAATTAGTAGTATTTCTATCATATTTATTTTAGGATTTTTTTTAAAACAATTTAGGCTTCGTCAAAAGAATTTAAGTTTAGAACTGGCTAAACAAGAATTAATACAACAACAAAAGATTGAAAAGATTAAATCAAAATCTCAGATTAGGATTTTAAATGCCACGATAGACGCCAAAGAAACGGAACGAAAACAGATTGCGGAAACCTTACATGATCATGTGAGTACATTATTATCATCTGCGAGTTTGCATTTACAAGCGTACAAAAAAATATTTAATGGATCAACTCCAGTTGAACTAGATAAATCGCAGACCATTATTAATGAAGCTTCTCAAAAGATCAGAGATTTGTCTCACACCTTAGTTTCTTCTATTTTATTGAAGTTTGGGCTAGGTTATGCCATCAAAGACATGGCTGAAAAATACTCAAATTATCATTTAGAGATTTTATACGAAACAAAATATATACAAAGATACGAGCAAGGTTTTGAAATTAAATTGTACAATATCATTCAGGAGTTTGTTAATAATATTTTAAAACACAGTGAGGCAACCAATGCGAAAATTTTATTAGTAGAAAAGAAAAATAAACTTTATTTAAGTGTACAAGATAATGGTAAAGGCTTTGACAAGTCTCAGATAATAGATAAAAATGGTTTGGGAATTAATCAAATACATGCAAGAATTCATGTGATGAAAGGAAAGTTTGTCATAGAAAGTCAAAAAGGTAAAGGAACACTGATTAAAATAGAACTCCCAATTAAAAAAAGAAAGCTCATAAGCTAAGTTCTTTTCGCTAATTCTATGATTTCTAAATTTTTAATTTCTTCTTTGTCAAGCTCAAAACGAAGCATAGTTCTTATAGAATGAAATCCATGTTTCCCTGCTGCACCTGGATTTAAATGTAATAAATCTAATTTTTTATCGTACTGAACCTTTAGAATATGAGAATGACCGCTAATAAAAATTTTAGGTTTTAATTTTTTTAAATCAGCTCTTATTCTATTGTTATATCTATTAGGATACCCACCAATATGAGTCATCCAGACAGAAACATTTTCAACTGTAAATTTGTTGTCTAAAGGAAATTGAGAACGGATCTCTTTTCCATCAATATTACCATAAACACCTCGGAGGGGTTTTACTTTACTAATAGTATCTGCAACCTTTATATTTCCAATATCACCGGCATGCCAAACTTCATCTGCATGATGTACAAATTTTAAAATTTGATCATCAATAAAACCGTGTGTATCTGAAAGAAGTAAGATTTTCTTCATAGGAACTAATGTACGAATTACAAAATTTATTTTGTAATTTAGAGAGCTCCAAAACACTACATTTTTTTGAAATATTTCATTGGTTTATCTTATAAAGGAACAAATTACCATGGTTGGCAAATTCAACCAGATGCTATTTCTGTACAAGAAGAAATAAGTAAAGCTATTTCTACAATTCTTCAGCATGAAATCCAGCTTGTTGGTGCAGGAAGAACAGACACCGGAGTACATGCAATTGAAATGTTTGCTCATTTTGATACACACATAGTGTTATCTGATGAATATGTTTATAAGTTTAATTCCATTTTGCCAAACGATATTGTTATCAACTCCATTGTAAAAGTATCAAAGAATACTCATGCAAGATTTGATGCTATAAGTAGAACTTATGAGTATCGAGTTTATTTAGGTAGAAATCCTTTTTTATTAGATACTACTTGGCAAATACATCAAAAACAAATCGATGTTAAGAAAATGAATGAGGCTGCTAAATTGTTGTATGAATATAAAGATTTTGAAAGTTTTTCCAAAGTGAAAACCGATGTTAAAACCTTTCATTGTGAAATTATGCAGGCAGAATGGAAAATACAAGATCTTCACTTGACTTTTTATATTACGGCGAATAGATTTTTAAGAAATATGGTTAGATCAATTGTTGGAACTTTGGTCGAGGTTGGGACAGGAAAAAAGTCGATTGAAGATTTTAGAAAAATTATTGAGAGTAAAAAGAGAAGTGAAGCAGGGGTATCTGTTCCACCACAAGGGTTGTTTTTAACTAAAATTAGGTACAACAAATAACGCAGGATAGAAATTGTGATTAATAAAAAATACATTTTAAAATTCATCATTAATAATTAGTTAAAGATGTCAGAAAAAGTATCAGGAAAAGCATTTGATGTAAAAATATTTTTACGATTAATGAGTTTTGCCAATAGCTATAGACTAAGATTTTCTATTGCTGTTTTTTCTACGATTACCCTAGCATTTGTGGCGGCATTAAATCCATATATTATTAGTGAAACTGTCAATGATTTTGTTGATAATCAAGATTTCCAAAAGCTAGTTTATTATATTACAATCTTGCTAGCGATTGTGTTTGCAGAGGTCATTTTACAATTTTTATTTATTTACTATGCGAATTGGGTTGGTCAACACATAATTAGGGATATTAGAGGAAAAATTTTTAGACATATACAGAGCTTCAAAATGTCCTACTTTGATCATAATTCAGTCGGTAGATTGGTAACAAGAGTTGTTTCTGATATAGAAACGATTGCTACTTTTTTTTCTGGGGGTGTTTTTATGATTGTCAGCGACATTCTTAAAATGTTGGTCGTTATCGTTGTGATGTTTTTTATGAATTGGCGATTAGCCTTCATTGTTCTAGCGGTATTACCAATTCTTGTGTATGCGACCAAAGAATTTCAAGTAGCTATCAAGGCTACATTTCAGGATGTTAGAAATCAAGTAGCCAATCTAAATGGATTTGTTCAAGAGCGAGTCATTGGGATGAAAATTCTTCAATTATTTAGTAGAGAAGAAATAGAATACGAAAATTTTAAAGAAATTAATAACAAGCACAAGAAAGCACATATAAAAACTGTTTGGTATTATTCTATCTTTTTTCCAATTGCAGAGATTTTGTCTTCAATAGCAATTGGACTTATTGTTTGGTATGGTGGATCTCAAATATTAGATGGTTTTACAAGTGTAGGAGCTGTTATAGCTTTCATAAAGATGTCTCAGATGTTATTTAGACCTTTACGACAAATTGCAGATAAATTTAATCAGTTACAAATGGGGATTGTTTCTGGTGAGCGTGTTTTTAAAATAATAGATACCGAAAGCTTTATTAGTAAAGAAGGAACTGTGGTTGCCTCCAATATTCAAGGAGATATAGATTTTAAAGAGGTTCGATTTAGTTATGTAAAAGGTCAAGAAGTTTTAAAAGGAATTTCCTTGCAGGTAAAAAAAGGACAAACCATAGCTATAGTAGGAGCAACAGGAGCGGGTAAATCTACTATTATTAATTTAATCAATCGTTTTTATGAAATTGATAGCGGTGATATTTCTGTTGATAAAATTCCAGTAAAAGATTATGAGTTATCTTCTCTACGAAAACAAATAGCCATTGTTTTACAAGATGTTTTTCTATTTTCAGATTCTATTTACAATAATATTACTTTAAGGAACAGTCAGATTACTTTAGAGGAAGTAATTGAAGCAGCAAAAAAAATTGGAATTCATGATTTTATTATGACCCTTCCAGATGATTATAACTACAATGTAAAAGAAAGGGGAGCGATGCTCTCTTCAGGGCAAAGACAATTAATTGCTTTTCTTAGAGCTTATGTAAGTAAGCCTAGAATATTAATTTTAGATGAAGCAACCTCCTCAGTAGATTCTCATGCTGAACAAATGATTCAATATGCAACAGAGGCTATAACTAGAGGAAGAACATCTATTGTCATTGCTCATAGATTGGCAACGATTAAAAAAGCGAATAAGATTATTGTGATGAATAAGGGTGAAATTGTAGAAGAAGGAACTCATAAAGAATTATTAAAGAAAGTAGATGGTTATTACAAAAAACTATATGATAAACAATTTAGTTTAGAATTAGTTTCTTAAAAATGGACCCCTTTCAAGAATTAATTCTACTGAATAACCCGTCTTAACATGTCAGTTAGTTCATTATAATCAGCATATAATTCAAAATTTCCATCTTTTATATAAGAAATTTCCCCTGTTTCTTCCGAAACTAATAGGCAAAGGGCATCAGTTTTTTCTGAGATACCAAATGCTGCTCTATGTCTTAATCCAAAACGAGATGGAATGTTTTCACTGTCTGAAACTGGCAAAATAACTCTGGTTGCGATGATAAAATTATCTCGAATAATTGTGGCTCCATCATGAAGCGGACTATTTTTATAGAAAATACTCTCTAGTAAAACTTCGTTCATCTCAGCATTCATAGAATCTCCTGTATTGATTAAGAAATCTAGACTATTGGTGCGTTCCAAAACAATAAGAGCTCCTGTTTTAGTCTTAGACATTTTTATACAAGCATTCAATAAGGCCTCTACATTTGTTTCTAGTGTGATTTCAGATTTTAAAAATTTAAGTTGTTTCAGGAAATTTGTTCTAGATGATACATTGGTTGTCCCAATCATCAATAGAAATTTTCTAATTTCTTGTTGAAAAACAATAATTAATGCAATAACACCACCACTAAGTAAATATCCTAAAATATTACTCAACATTTCCATTTTTAGAATCTGAGTAACCTTCCAAATTAAAAAAATAAAAGCAATACCAATGAAGATATTAATAGCTACAGTTCCTTTTAATAGTTTATAAATATAGTAGATTAGAATAGCTACTAGTAGAATATCCAGTACATCTAGAAAAGAAAAATCAAGAAACTCTAACATTATGATTGTTATGCTTTGGGTAAATGTACAAAATTAGTTGAGTAATTCCACAATTTTTATAGCTTCAACAGCTTCTTTTACATCATGAACTCGTAATATATTTGCTCCATTGAGTATAGCAATTGTATTGGCAGCAGTGGTCGCATTCAATGCATTATTTGCTAAGATATTTAAGGGTTTATATAACATAGATTTTCTAGAAATACCTGCCAAGATAGGAGCTTCTAAATTTTTAAAGAGAGCTAAATCTTTTAATAATTGATAGTTATGCTCAACATCTTTACCGAAACCAAAGCCAACATCTATGATGATATCTTTGTGTTGTAACTGTTGTAATTTAAAAATTTGTTCAGCAAAAAAAGAAATCAATTCTGTCGTTACATTTTTATAGCTTGGTTTCTCTTGCATGTTTTGCGGGGTTCCTTTCATATGCATTAAGATATAAGGAACCTCTAATGATGCAACAACTTCAAACATTTTTTTGTCTAAAGTACCACCAGAAATATCATTAATTAAAGAAGCTCCAATCTCTATAGTTTCTTTTGCTACCGAACTTCTGAAGGTGTCAATTGAAATTATAATTTCTGGAAATTGTTTTACTAATAATTCTACAACGGGTGTGATTCTTTCTAATTCTTCATTTTCAGAAATATGTTGAGCCCCAGGTCTCGATGAATAGGCTCCAACATCAATAAATGTTGCTCCTTCTGAGAGCATTTTTTCAGTTTGAAGTAGGATTTCTTTTTCATTCTGATACAAGCCACCATCATAAAAAGAATCGGGTGTAATATTTAAGATACCCATTACTTTTGGAGAAGAAAAATCGATTAAATTTCCTTTACAATTAATGGTCATGCTTCACTACTTTATTAATTACTTTTGATTTTTTGGGGGCGGTATAGGTATCCATTTTTAACATTAGTTCACTTACGTTATCAGCAACCAATAGCATGTTTCTGTTAGATTGTTTTAAATAGCCTTCGGCAATCATTACCTCAAATTGTTTTAGAGTAGGATTAAAAAAACCGTTAATATTTAAGAGTCCGTTAGGTTTTTTCTCAATATGCAATTGGCCCAGGGTTAGAACTTCAAATAATTCATCTAAGGTTCCAAATCCGCCAGGTAACGAAATATATCCATCAACCAACTGACTCATAATTACTTTTCGTTCACTCATTGTTTTAGTGACGATTAATTCAGTGACATTAGAATTTACAACCTCTTCATGCTTTAAAAATTCAGGAATTACTCCAATTACTTTTCCTCCTTTACTTAAAATTGTTTCTGACAAAACTCCCATCATTCCAATTTTACCTCCTCCATAAACCAGGGTAATATCATTGGCTACAAAATAGTTTCCTAATGTAATGGCAGCATCTTTGTAGATAGTATTGAACCCCAAACTTGAGCCACAAAAAACAACTATTTTTCTCATTAAACAACAATAGATTTTTTAGTTCATAAAATTTGAACGAAATTTACGGAAATTAATATTGTTTATGCCAAATACTTCTCATCAATATGATCGTGTAGTAGAACAATGCAGAAATTTGTTCACTAAGAAAATGAGTGACTATGGTCCTGCATGGAGAATTTTACGTTTACCATCGTTAACCGATCAAATTTTTATTAAAGCACAACGCATTCGTCAGCTTCAACAAAATGATGTTCGTAGAGTTGATGAGGACGAAAAATCAGAGTTTATAGGAATTATTAATTATTCAGTAATGGCTTTGATTCAATTAGAATTAGGAATTGTTGATAACCCCGATCTGTCAACAGAAAAAGCAATAGAACTATATGATAAGCATGTTTAT
>CATISV010000048.1 GCA_949541125.1 Flavobacterium sp. SCGC AAA160-P02 | reverse complement strand
ATCGTGTTTTGCGCCCTTTATTTCCAAAAGATTATCATGCAGAAACACAAGTAATGATTCAATTAATGTCTCATGATGAAGACGTTATGCCCGATGCTTTAGCAGGTTTAGCAGCATCAGCAGCGATTCAATTAAGTGATTTTCCTTTTGAATGTCCAATTTCTGAAGTAAGAGTTGGAAGAGTTAACGGAGAATTTGTAATTAATCCAAGTAGAACTCAACTAGCGGATTGTGATATAGATATGATGATTGGGGCTTCGGCAGATTCTGTAATGATGGTAGAAGGTGAAATGGATGAAATTTCTGAAGAAGAAATGGCAGATGCAATAAAATTTGCACATGAAGCAATTAAAAATCAATGTGCTGCTCAAGTGGCTTTAGCGAAGGCATTTGGTAAAAAAGAAGTCCGTGAGTATACTGTAGCAGAAGAAAATGAGGAGCTTAAGAAGAAGATACATGATTTAGCCTATGACAAATGTTATGCAGTTGCCAAACAAGGGACTTCAAAAGCTGAACGTGGGGCCGCATTTGCAGAAATTAAAGAAGAAGTTAAAGCATCGTTTTCTGAAGAAGACATAGAAGAGTATGGTGAGATGATTTCTTCATATTATGGAAACGCTGAAAAAGAAGCTATAAGAGAATTAACATTAAGTGAAGGAGTTCGGTTAGACGGTCGAAAAACAGATGAAATACGACCAATTTGGTGTGAAGTAGACTACTTACCTTCTACACATGGTTCATCAGTTTTTACTCGTGGAGAAACACAGGCATTAGCTACCGTTACATTAGGAACTTCTAGAGAAGCCAACAAAATAGATATGCCATCTTTTGAAGGTGAAGAAACCTTTTATTTACACTATAATTTTCCTCCTTTCTGTACAGGAGAAGCCCGTCCTTTAAGAGGGACATCTCGTCGTGAAGTTGGGCATGGTAATTTAGCGCAAAGAGGGTTAAAAGGAATGATTCCAGACGATTGTCCATATACTGTTCGAGTTGTCTCTGAGGTATTAGAATCAAATGGTTCGTCTTCCATGGCTACTGTTTGTGCTGGTACAATGGCATTGATGGATGCAGGAGTTCAAATCACAAGACCTGTTTCTGGAATTGCAATGGGTTTAATTTCAGATGGTGATCGTTATGCAGTACTGTCAGATATCTTAGGAGATGAAGATCACTTAGGGGATATGGACTTTAAAGTAACAGGAACCACAGAAGGTATTACTGCTTGTCAAATGGATATTAAAATCAAAGGACTGAGTTACGAGATTTTAGTAAAAGCATTGAAACAAGCTAGAGATGGTCGACTCCATATCTTAAGTAAATTAACAGATACAATTGCAACACCAAAAGAAGATGTTAAAGAGCATGCTCCTAAGATAATTACACAAAGAATTCCTAATGAATTAATTGGTGCGTTTATCGGGCCAGGTGGTAAGCATATTCAAGAATTACAAAAAGAAACTGAAACGACTATTGTTATTACTGAAGACCCAGATAGTGAAGAAGGTATTATCGAAATCTTGGGAACTAATCCTGACGGAATAGAAACTGTAATTTCGCGAATTGAGTCGATGATGTTTAAGCCTGAAAAAGGTTCTGTATACGAGGTAAAAGTAATTAAAATCCTAGATTTTGGAGCTGTCGTTGAATATACCGAAGCTCCTGGGAACGAAGTTTTATTACACGTTAGCGAATTGGCTTGGGAACGAACAAACAATGTTTCTGATGTTGTAAAAATGGGAGATGTTTTAGATGTAAAATACTTTGGTTTAGACCCTAGAACTCGTAAAGAAAAAGTTTCTAGAAAAGCTATTTTACCAAAACCCGAAGGTTTTGTTGAAAGACCTCCAAGAGATAATCATCGTGGGCGAGATAACCGAAGAGATAATCGTGGTCGTGACAACCGAAGAGACAATCGAAGAGAGGATCGTAAACCTCGAGAGGATAAAAAAGAATAATAAGCTTATATCCCACAATAATGTAAAAATCGTCATTTTTTTGACGATTTTTTTTATATCCATACAATCAATCTTCATTTGTTTTAGTTTCTTTGTAATTCTTAATGAAAACACAACGCGTCATATATTTATCTCTTGGATCTAACCAAGGGAAAAAACAAAACAACTTACAAAAGGCAGTTGATAAGATTGCGGAGTCTATTGGGGGTGTTCAAAAAATTTCATCCATTTATAAAACCAGTTCATGGGGCTATCAGGGAGAAGACTTTTATAATATATGTATAGAGGTTTCTACAAACTTACAACCAGAGCCTTTGCTTGAAAAAATAATCATCATAGAAAAAAGTTTAGGCAGAGAAAGAAATAATTTAGATAGCTATACTGACAGAAATATAGACATTGATATTTTATTATTTGATGATGAGATTATCTTTTCTAAGAAAATTAATATTCCTCACCCTAGAATGTTAAAAAGAAAATTTGTTTTAGTCCCTTTGGTTGAAATTGCAAAAAATAAACTTCACCCAATTGAAAAAAAACAATTGTACGCTTGTTTAGAAAATTGTACTGATACTGGCGAAATCAATAAAATTTCAGTAACATTAAATAGACCTATTCCTCTGATTGAAAAATATAACTATATCGCTATTGAAGGTAATATTGGAGCAGGAAAAACATCTTTGGCTAACTTAATAAGTGACGAATTTAATGCTAAAATCGTGCTAGAAAGATTTGCAGACAACCCTTTTCTTCCAAAATTTTACGAAGACAAAGAACGTTTTGCTTTTCCATTAGAAATGAGTTTTTTAGCAGATAGATATCAACAATTAAGTGATGATTTGGCGCAATTTGACTTATTTAAGAACTTTATCGTATCTGATTATTATATCTTTAAATCTCTAATATTTGCTCAAATTACGCTACATAAAGACGAATATGCTTTATACAGGAAAATATTTGATATCATGTATAAGGAAATCGCTAAGCCAGATTTATACATCTATTTATATCAAAATACAGATCGTCTTCTAGAAAATATTAAAAAAAGAGGGCGAGACTATGAACAAAATATTAAAGCCGGTTATTTACAAAACATTCATGATGGCTACAGTAGCTTTATTAAAACGGAACAACATCTCAATACATTAATTATTGACGTATCAGAATTAGATTTTGTGAATAATCAAAGTGATTATCAGCAGGTTTTAAAAGAAATTGTAACTAAAAATGATGATGAATTGACAACATAATTAATGACTATTTTTCAACGTCAAAATCCCTCGGATAACTGAGAATATAGCTGTTAAAGTAAGCAAGCAAAATTTTTAATAAATCATCACTTCTTTAACTCAAGTTTTTCAGCAAAATAATCACAAAAATCTAGCATTGTTGCACTCATTTTTTGATCGTCTGTTGCTCGTTCAAAACTACCAGCCATAGAAACCAATGTCTGATGAAAGAATTGTT
>CATISV010000047.1 GCA_949541125.1 Flavobacterium sp. SCGC AAA160-P02 | reverse complement strand
TATGGGAGGAAGTATTTCCGATGATTTTGGAGGTATTGGACCTATATTATTACCAGTAGCAATCGCGGGTGCTGGAATCATTATTTCAATTATTGGAACAATGCTTGTAAAAATTAAGACCAATGATGCCAAGGAAGCAGAAGTAATGGGGGCTCTAAATATTGGGAACTGGACTTCAATTGCATTGGTCGCAATTTCATGTTTCTCATTGTGTTATTATATGTTACCGGAAACCATGAAAATGGAATTCTTTGGTGAAGGTCTTCAAGAAGTTTCTAGAATGAGTGTATTTTATGCTACCATTGTTGGTTTAGTTGTAGGTGCTGTTATATCTTCAGTTACCGAATATTATACAGGGTTAGGAAAATCTCCTATTTTAAAAATAGTACAACAATCTAGTACTGGAGCTGGTACAAACATCATTGCTGGTTTAGCTACTGGAATGATTTCTACCTTCCCGTCAGTAATCTTATTTGCAGGTGCCATCTGGGCATCCTATGCCTTTGCTGGATTCTATGGAGTTGCTTTAGCTGCCTCTGCTATGATGGCAACGACTGCTATGCAATTAGCTATTGATGCCTTTGGTCCTATTTCAGATAATGCTGGGGGTATTGCCGAGATGAGTGAACAAGACCCTATCGTAAGAGAACGTACTGATATATTAGATTCTGTTGGAAATACAACAGCTGCTACTGGAAAAGGATTTGCAATTGCATCTGCTGCATTGACCTCATTGGCCTTATTTGCTGCCTATGTTACTTTTACGGGTATCGAAGGAATTAATATATTTAAAGCACCGGTATTAGCCATGCTGTTTGTCGGTGGGATGGTACCAGTAGTATTTTCTGCCCTAGCAATGAATGCTGTAGGAAAAGCTGCCATGGAAATGGTGCAGGAAGTACGAAGACAGTTTAAAGATATTCCAGGAATTATGGAAGGTACTGGGAAACCAGAATACGACAAATGTGTCGCTATTTCGACACAGGCATCGTTAAAAGAAATGATGTTGCCTGGTTTATTAACTATAGGGTTTCCATTGGTGATTGCTTTTGTTCCAATGCTTTTTGGAATGGACAATCTTGCAATTGCAGAAATGTTAGGAGGGTATATGGCAGGTGTCACTGTAAGTGGTGTTTTATGGGCCATCTTCCAAAATAATGCTGGTGGAGCTTGGGACAATGCTAAAAAATCATTTGAAGCTGGCGTTGAAATTAATGGAGAAATGACATATAAAGGTTCAGACGCTCACAAAGCAGCTGTAACTGGAGACACTGTAGGTGATCCATTCAAAGATACTTCTGGCCCATCCATGAATATTTTAATTAAATTAACTTGTTTGATTGGTTTGGTTGTAGCTCCAATTCTTGGAGGTCATTCTGATGACACTCATACTACAGAGCTTAAAAAAGAAGTTAAAATAGAAGTAACTATTGATACTGATAAAATGGCAACCACTATATATAAAGAAAACAGTGAAGAAAAAACCAAAGAAGAGGTAATTGAAGATACTTTCGAAAAAACAGAAAATAAAGCAGACGCTTTAAAAGGTGAAAATAGTAAAATGGTGAAAATTGAAGCAATGAAAAAAAGTTAATTTTCAATTTTATTTTAGATAAATAAAAGCACCCTATTAGGGTGCTTTTTTAATTTTAGTTTAAAACAAATCTAATCTTATCATCTCTTATTTTTTGACTCAGTGTTGAGATTGCTTTATCCGAAAGTTGTAAGACTCTTGGATACCCGCCCGTCACCTGACCATCTCTCATCAACACAATTAGCTTTCCTGAAGGGGTAAGCTGAACAGTTCCCGGCAAAACAGCGGAGGTTAGAATTGAATCTAAATCATTTTCTATGACTTCATTTATTCGATAGCCAACTCGGTTGTTATCTTCAGAAATTGTAAAGGAGTCAAATAATTGTTTTTTTTGGTGTGTATTTAATTGATCAAACTCGGGCCCAGGAAAGCAATCTAATTCCGAGTTAAAAAAGTAATTTTCATGCCCCTGTACACTAGTAAAATCTTTATAATCAAAAGCTGTTGAATCTGCTGTAGACAGCATATCACCTTTTCCTAATCTTATCCTAGGGGTAATTCCCAAAGAAAAACTTCTACTATTAAGAACTCTTTCAGACAGAATACCTCCCTGAACTGCAATATAGGTTCTGGCACCATACTTTCTTTTTCCAAAGGAAAGCACCGATCCTTTAGTTCCTTTATAAACCTTTTGTGTTTCAATAGCTTTATCATTGAGTTTTTGAGAAAAATCAGCTCCCGTAATACAAAAGAAAGTATTTGAAGTAAATTCTAACTTTGCCATACCATAAGTAACTTCAATAACCGCATCAGACTTTTGATTTTTTAACAAGGTATTTCCTAATTGTGATGAAAATTGATCCATTACACCTGCTATAGGAATTCCATTTTTGGCACAACCAAACCTTCCTAAATCCTGAATAGAGCTATAAATTCCTGGATGCAGTACTTTAATCATAACCGTTTATTTTTAATCGTATAGGATCCTGCTGCTACCTCTTTTTCTATGCTATAAAATGTCTCCAATTCTATAGGAAAAAACTGAATTCGATCTCCTGTTTTAGCAAAACAGGGGGATTCTTTTTGAATGTCAAAAAAATCGATTGGAGATTTTCCTATTAAATTCCAACCGCCAGAACTATGCTGAGGATAAATTCCTGTTTGCCCTCCTCCAATTCCAACAGAACCTTTATCGACTCTCAGCCTTGGTGTTGATTTTCTTGCTATATGAATCGTAGGGTTCAGCCCTCCTAAATATAAAAACCCAGGTTGAAAGCCTATAAAGTAAACAAAATAACTTCGCTCTGAATGCAATGTAATTATCTGCTCTACAGAAAGCTGTTTTTCTTTTGCTAAATTCACTAAATCAAGACCAAAAGAGAGGTCATAACATACAGGAATTTGCCAAAGTACTTGAGATTGTTTTTCTTTATTTACATGTAATAAATAAAGTTCTTTAAGTTTTTTTCGCTGAATATTAATATTAGAAATCGTTTCACGGTATCTGATAAGTAACGAATTGTAAGCAATAATAGTCTCTAAAACAGGGATTTCTTTTTGAATTTTTTTTTCAAAAGCAACAATATCTAAAATAATTAATTCATCAATTTTAGCAGGCCATTCTATTAAGATAGCAGCGTCTCCATAAGGTTTGTATGTAAGCTCAAAATTCAATCTTCTATTATTAAATGCTGATGCAAAAATTCTACTATTTCAATTACATTGTTGTTATCACCATGAACACAAAATGTTTGTGCTTTAATATGCTTTAAAGAATCCTGAACGGTTTTAACTTTTGATTCATACGCCATTCTTTTTACATGTTCTAATACTTCCTCCTTATCATTAATAATTGCGTAGGGCAATGATCTAGATACCAAAGTTAAATCGTCATTATAATTACGATCTGCAAAGGCTTCATAGATGATTTCAATTCCGTTTTTTTGAGCTACCTTTTCAATTTCTGAATCATACGGAACATATAGTTTAGTTACTTTATATATGGATTGAATGGCCTTAACAACAATCATTGCTTTTTCCGAATTTATAGCAATTACATTATACAAGGCTCCGTGGGGTTTTACATGATGTATGGTGGCATTTTGTAAATCTGCTCTTTCTTTAAAAAGTAGTAGTTGTTTTTCTATACTTTTTTGTAATTCTGAATTACTAAGATGCATGACTTTTCGTCCAAAGTTTTCTCTGTCTGGAAATGATGGATGTGCCCCTATCTTCACTTTGTTTTTAATGGCTAGCTCCATTACTTTATCTATCGTTTCAACAGAACCAGCATGAGCTCCACAAGAGATATTACAAGAAGAAATCAAGGGCATGATTAAATGCTCGTTATTAACTCCTTCCCCAAGGTCGCAATTGATATCAATCATTATAATATTATAAATTCAAACACTTTATTCAGTCCTCTAATCCCCAAGAAAATGGTTGTCAATAAAATGATAATCCCCAAGATATTTTGCGTTTTTGAATTGACAAAATTCCCAAGCACTGATTTTTTATTGGCAACCCATAATAATACTCCAGCAATAACTGGCAATAAAATTCCATTGGATACTTGCGCAAATTTAATAATTTCAATAGGCTTGATTTCTAAGGAAGAAAAGACAACTCCTAACAATAAAATGAATACCCATACACTTCTAAATTGTATCGTTTTCATACCTGTTTTCCATCCAAAACATCCCCTAACGACATAAGCCGCTGCCAAAGGAGCTGTAATTGCTGAAGTAATTCCTGCAGCAAACAATCCTATTCCTAGAAAGTAGCTTGCAAAATTTCCATATAAGGGCGCCAAGCTTTTTGCTAAATCAGAAGCATTAGAAATATCCCCTTTTTCGATAGAGGAGGCCGAAATAATAATCGCCATAGAAACCAAACCTCCCAAAACAATGGAAACAATGGTATCTTTCTGGACAGCCTTTAAATCATTTTGATTACTCCACTTTTCTTTTACTAAAGAAGCATGTAAAAATAAATTATATGGAACAACAGTCGTTCCTATTAATCCAATGATTGTTAATAAGCTTCCTTCTGGTGCAGAGGGTATGAATGCTCCTTTTATGATACCTATAATATCTGGTTTCGTTAAAAAAGCCGTGATTAAAAATGAAATACTCATTACTAATACTAGGCCAACTAATACTTTTTCTAAAAATTTATAATTTCCAATATAAAGTAATCCAAAAGCAATCACTCCAATAACAATACTTAAAAGATTTATAGAATAGCCTACCAAATGAATTTTTTGTTCTCCAACAATCGTCTGTAAACCTAAAATTCCTCCACTAATATTTCCTGCTTCATAAGAAGCATTTCCCACAACAATAGCTGATAAAATGAGCAACATCATCAATCTATTAATGATTGGATTGTGAATTTCAGATGAAATAATTTCAGACAGTCCTTTTTGAGAAATAATTCCTAATCTTGCTGCCATTTCTTGTAGAATAATGGTAGCGAGAATGGATAAAACCATTGCCCATAGCAAATTAAATCCAAAATTAACACCAGCCAATGTACACAGGGTAACTGTTCCTGGGCCAATAAAAGCTGCAGCAACTAAAGTTCCTGGACCAGCGTTGTTCAGCCAATTTTTATTCATTTCTAGCTGAATTTAATGCATAAATAGCGAAGCTTCCTAGCCAGTGACCTCCTTCATAACTATCACCAACTAAATTTGGTAAAGAATAATTAATATGATCATAGGCTATTTTATTCAAATGATCGTATTCTGGTAGGTCTTTAATAATATCAAATAATGACCAAGCTCTTGAAAAGTTGACTCCATCTAAATGTACTAATTTTCCATCCTTACGGTCAGATACATCTCCCGCAATTAATCTGTAGTCAACATCTTTTAATTGTGGTAAAAAACGAGCCAACCAATTTTTAAATTCTATTGTTGGTAAAATTCTTTTCATAATGGCTGCTTCCTGGAGACATGGAGAGAGAAAATCATACCCACCAGGTTCCCAAGAAATAGGACAATTTACATCATTAAAATAGAAGTATTTTGCTTGTTTTTCTATCATATCTAACAAAGGTTGATTTCCTAAAGTTTTAGCATAATCCCAGGCAAAGGTTAATCCAAAAGCTGTATTTGGATGCTCTCCTGATCTCACTGGATAAGTTAACTTAGGGAGAAAATCAAGATATTTACTAACGATTAAATCTGTTAGTGGTTGTAGGTTGTTTTCGAGTTCTCGAGCGGTATCATCATCCCAAGTGTGTAGCTCTTCAGCAAGTTTTAGCAACCAAGCCCAACCATAAGTCCGTTCGTAACTTTTATTATATTTTCCGAAGAAATAATCAACTTCCTTTAAAATATTCTCTTTTGAAATATTTTCTGCTAATTTTTTTTTAATTCCAGAAGCATTTTCTATTGTTGGAAATTGCTTTAATAATGTAACCAAACTCCAGTGTCCATGAACAGATGAATGCCAATCAAAACAGCCATAAAATGCAGGGTGTAATTCTCTTGGAGACTTTAAATCTTTTGTTCCGCCCAAAGTTTGCCCTAGTTTATTTGGAAACTCATTACTTACACATTTCATTGGTAAACTCACCAATCTTTTTGCTTCTTCTTGGTCTAAAGTAACCAATGGAAATTGATCTGTTCTATTTTTTGATCTGTTAGTATCAGTCTTATCACATGCTACAACTAATAAAACGGAGAGTAGTATAAAAAAGTTTCTCATAATGAAAATAATATATTTTAAAAATAGGCAAAAGAATTCATAAAAAAAGCATCTAAAATTAGATGCTTTTTTAATTATTTTGTTTTTTATCAAAATTCATAGCGTTGGGGACCTCCTCTTTTAATTTCTTCACTTGCAAATTCTTCAAATTGCTTAAAATTATTTTTAAAGGCATTGGATAGTTTAAACGCTGATTTATAATAGGCTTTATCATCTTTCCAGGTGGCTCTTGGACTTAAAACTGTTGAGGGAACACCTGGGCAACTCTTTGGCTGTGCTACCCCAAATACAGAGTGAATATGATAATCTTCCTCGGAGTAATTCCCTAAATTACCATTTAAAACAGCTGTAATCATAGCTCTTGTATGCTGTAAAGCCATTCTTTTTCCAACACCATACTGTCCTCCACACCATCCTGTATTAACTAACCAAACATTCACACCTGATTCTTTCATTTTATTACTCAGCATCTCTGCATAATAGGTAGGGTGTAAAGGCATAAAAGGAGCTCCAAAACAAGCTGAAAAACTAGGTATAGGCTCTGTAACACCAGCCTCTGTTCCAGCTACCTTTGCCGTATACCCTGAAATAAAATGATATGCAGCCTGGCTGGGAGTTAATTTAGAAATTGGAGGTAAAACCCCAAAAGCATCAGCTGTTAAAAAAAAGATATTCTTTGGGTTTTTTCCAATAGACGGTTTTTGAATATTTTCTATATGCTCAATTGGGTAACTTACCCTTGTATTTTGTGTGATAGTAGTATCAGAGAAATCAATAACTCCATTTTTATCCATAATCACATTTTCAAGAATTGCTCCTTTTTTAATTGCACGATAGATTTCTGGTTCTTTATCTTCGGATAAATCAATTGCTTTCGCATAACAACCTCCTTCAAAATTAAAGATCGTATTTTCATGGGTCCATCCATGTTCATCATCACCAATTAATTTCCTGTTAGGATCTGCAGAGAGTGTTGTTTTCCCTGTTCCTGACAAGCCAAAGAATATAGCAGTATCACCTCCTTTACCAACATTTGCAGAACAATGCATCGGTAAGGTATTTTTAAATACGGGAAGGATAAAATTTAATGCAGAGAAAATTCCTTTTTTTATTTCCCCAGTATATCCAGTTCCTCCAATCAACGCAATTTTTTTACTAAAGTTTAAGATTGCAAAATTATGTTGACGAGTTCCATCAACGGAAGCATTAGCCATAAAACCAGGAGCATTAATGATTGTCCATTCTGGTGTAAAACCAATTAATTCTTCCTCAGTAGGTCGTAAAAACATATTGTAAGCAAACATATTGCTCCAAGGGTATTCATTAATTACCCTAATATTTAATTTGTAATTTTTATCAGCACAAGCATAACTATCTCTAACAAAAATCTCTTTTCCTGATAAATACGAAACTACTTTATCATACAACGCATCAAAACGATTGGATTCAAAAGGAATATTAATATCTCCCCACCAAACTTTATCTTTGGTAATTTCATCTTTGACAATAAATCGATCCATTGGGGATCTTCCTGTAAATTCCCCAGTTTCGATAACAATAGCGCCTAAAGAAGACTCTTTTCCTTGTTTATTACTTAGGGTAATTTCATGCAATTTATTGGAGGATAATTGATAATGAATTTTTGAATTTTTGATTCCTAGACTGTGTAACGAAATCGATTTCGCATTGATATCTATCATTTCAAAATTTTTTGGTTGCTTTAACACTAAACAAAATTAAGGATATTTTATTCATTTTTTTATTCATTTCTTTTTTTTTAGAAAAAATAAAGTCATCAAAAGCCATCCCAGAAGTAACAAAAACCCTCCAAAAGGAGTTACAAACCAGATGTTTTTAGCAGAAACTCCCAGTATTTGAATGCAATAAATAGATCCTGAAAAAAAGACAATTCCTAGAAAAAAGAAACTACTAATATATTTTTTTAAAAGAACAGAGAAACCTTTGTAAGTATTAACAAAAAGTAATACAATGACGTGGAATATTTGATATCGTATTCCTGTCTCCAAACTATTCATTTGTTGTACCGTTAACACATCTCGTAAACTATGTGTTGCAAAAGCTCCCAATATAATAGCTATTAATCCTAATAAAGACGTAAGTGCTAAATTTTTGTTCATATTTAATTGAAAAAAAAAGTAGAGTCCATCTCTTTTTTTTTAATTTCGTCATAATTATTTTAAACAAAAATAAACATAAATATTTGATGAGAAATATCTTAGTCATAGGAGCTGGAAAATCTTGTTCATACTTAACAGAATACCTTCAAAAAAAAGCTACCACCGAAAACTTACATATTACCGTTGCAGATATTTCTTTAGAGAACGCACAAAAAAGTATTGGAAATCATTTAAGTTCTAAAGCCATAGAATTCGATGTTTTCAATGAGGAACAACGAATAAAAGAAATTCAAAAAGCCGACATCGTAGTTTCTATGTTACCCGCTAGATTTCATATAGAAGTAGCTAAAAATTGTATTGAATTTAAAAAACATTTGGTAACTGCCTCTTATATTTCTGAGGAAATGAAAGAATTAGATGCTCTAGTAAAAGAAAGAGGATTAGTATTTATGAATGAAATTGGTCTAGACCCTGGTATAGATCATATGAGTGCTATGGATGTAATTCATAGAATTAGTGATCAAGGGGCAAAAATTCTATTATTTGAATCTTTTACAGGCGGATTGGTTGCTCCGGAAAGTGACAACAACCTATGGAACTATAAATTTACATGGAATCCAAGAAATGTTGTTTTAGCAGGGCAAGGAGGTGCCGCCATGTTTATTCAAGAAGGAACCTATAAGTACATTCCGTATCATAAATTATTTAGAAGAACAGAATTCTTATCACTAGGGGATCAAAAATTTGAAGCCTATGCAAATAGAGATTCGTTAAAGTATAGAAGTATTTATGGATTAGAAAATATTTCTACCATGTACAGAGGAACCATTAGAAAAGTAGGTTTTTCAAGAGCTTGGAATATTTTTGTTCAATTGGGAATGACAGACGATAGCTATACCATTGAAGGTTCAGAACATATGAGTTATCGAGATTTTGTAAATTTATTTTTAGCCTACTCTCCTAGTGACTCTGTAGAATTGAAATTACGCTCCTATTTAAAAATTGATCAAGATGATGTTATGTGGGATAAACTCGTTGAATTAGATCTTTTTAGTAGTACAAAAAAAGTAGGAATGGCGAATGCAACACCCGCACAGATATTACAAAAAATATTATCAGACTCATGGACCTTGCAAGAAAATGATAAGGATATGATTGTAATGCATCATAAATTTGGCTACGAAATAAATGGCGAAAAGCATCAAATTGAAAGTAGTTTAATGGTTAAAGGAGAGAATCAAACGTTTACCGCCATGGCTAAAACTGTTGGACTTCCAGTCGCAATTGCAACTTTAAAAATACTCAACAAAGAGATTACCACACCTGGAGTTCAAATTCCAATTACCAAAGAAGTATATGCCCCCATTTTAAAAGAATTAGAAGAATACGGGATTGTATTTAATGAAAAGAAAGTTCCTTATTTAGGATATAATCCTGACAATGTAAACGGCTAATTTTTTGTTACATTTTTATATAAAAATCTTTGACTAACTCTATATATTCTTTTGAGTATTGATGCCTAGAAGTCTCTATGACTAATTCTTGTGTTTTAACTTTCTTTTCTTTGAACGAAAATTCCAGTAAACTGCGTTTTTCATCAGAGGTAGAGGTTCCCTTTACTTTGCAGATTCTAACTAGAAATAGTTTAAACTCTAGAGCAAGAGATATAAACTTTTCTTCTTCTTTACAAGGAATGATTACGACCAACCTTCCTGATGAAAAGAGTATATCGGCAACACCAGATAGTAAAGTTTTAAAAGGTAATGCAGATGAAAATCTAGCCCTGTTCCTAGCTGAATCATTAGTTTGAAACGTATCTGTATAAAAAGGAGGATTAGAGACAATAAGGTCGTATTTTTCATCTTCTTCTTTCATTTCTTGAGTAAAATTTTGAAAAGAACTATGATAACAAAACAATCGATCGGCCCAATCAGATTTTTCAAAATTCTCTACCGTTTGCTCATAGGCATTTTCGTCAATTTCTACGGCATCAATTCTCATTGCATTGGAACGTTGGGCGAGCATCAAAGCAATCAACCCAGTCCCTGAGCCAATATCTAAAATTTTATTAGGGGAGGTTTCTAGAGAACACCAAGCTCCTAAAAGAACACCATCTGTTCCAACTTTCATGGCCGTTTTGTCCTGACAAATCGTAAACTCTTTAAATTGAAATGATTGATTGCTGATATTGTTAATTGTTTTTATATTTATTTAAAAACCTTATATAGAATTATCTAGACATGAATCTACTAGACTATATCCTTTCATTAAAGTAAAATCTTATATATACCTTTTTTGAGAGTATTTAAATTATCAAACTAATCAATACCTTTTGGGTAATTTAAATAAGTCTTCAACTTTACATTTAATAGTTTTTGCAATTTTTAATGCAAGAACTGTCGATGGAATGTATATTCCATTTTCAATAGCATTAATACTCTTTCTTGACACCTCTGCAGCAACTGATAGTTCCTGTTGAGTTAAACCCGCAGATTTTCTAAGTTCTTCTAGATTGTTTAAGAGTTTTTTATGGTGCTTTCCCAAAATTATTTTTTTTCAAACTCTTCAACAGCATTGGTCAATTCTTTACCAGTATTTGGGTAAAGATATCCAGCAATCATAGTTCCTATACCAATTGCAGTTACTAAAAACCCAACC
>CATISV010000046.1 GCA_949541125.1 Flavobacterium sp. SCGC AAA160-P02 | reverse complement strand
TTTCGCTTTTTTGATATATCAAAAATTGGTCCTGTTGGATGGGTAGAAAGAAATCCTAACGAAAAGCCATACAACAAAGTTATTGGTGACGATATTATGGCTGCAATTTTATCCATATTGGTTGTAATAATGATTTTAAGTATTAAGTTATGGGTGATATGAAAATAGGTATTATAACCATCGGAAATGAGCTTTTAAGTGGCTTTACACTCGATAGAAATGCTGCATGGATAGGACAACAGCTACTATCCGCAGGAATGAAAGTAGATATTCATCATACAATTCCAGATGATTTTGCTGATATTTATGATACTCTTGAGTATCAATGGAGTAGATGGGAGTGCGATCATATTATTGTTACGGGTGGTTTAGGACCAACAGTAGATGATATAACCGTATCAGCATTTATAGAATATTTTGATGATACTGATAAGTTTGATAAAGACTATTGGGATCAATTGTCAGACAGATTTAAAAAATTAAATTTTAAAATGCCTAATCTTAATAAAAATCAGGCTTTTAAAGTTAAAAAAGGAAATATGATTCCGAACAAAGTTGGTTCAGCTAGAGGATTGCATTATACAAAAGAGCATGCATCTTTTTTTAAGGGCGTTAAAGCGATGGTTAAAAAAACTTCTAAAGTAGTAAATTTTTATGCACTTCCTGGCGTTCCAAAAGAAATGAAATCAATGTTTACTAATTATGTGCTTCCGGAGATAGAAAAAACTAATTTAAATAAAGTAGTATGTAAAAGCATACGAACTACAGGAGTACCTGAATCAATTCTTCAAGAAAAAATTACTGACATAATTGATTCCAATAAAGACAACTGCGATATAGCGTTTTTACCACATAGAATGTTAGGTGTTGATATACGTATTACCTCAAAAAATGCAAAGTTAGTAGATGAATTAATCAATACCATTGTTCCAAGAATCAAAAAATATGTTTATGGTTTTGATAAAGATAAATTAGAGCAGGTAATAGCCGATTTACTTTTGAAGAGCAATCTAACAGTAAGTACCGCTGAGTCCTGTACTTCAGGATTATTGGCAGCCCGATTAACAGATGTTCCGGGAAGTTCTAAATATTTTAAAGGTGGCAGTGTTTGTTATAGCAATGAGTTAAAAATTAATGATGTTGGCGTCAAAAGTGATTTAATAGAACGTTATGGAGCCGTTAGTGAGGAAGTGGCAGGAGCTCTAGCAAAAAATATTGCCAATAAAAATAATACAGATATTGGAATTGGCATCACTGGAATTGCTGGTCCGGATGGTGGATCTGAAAAAAAACCCGTAGGATTGGTTTTTGTTGGAATATTTTATCAAAATAATTTATATATTAAGAAGTATAATTTAACACCTGATAGAATCACAAATCGTGAACTTACTGTCATCTTGTGTCTTAATGAAATACGAAAAATTTTAAGAAATTCATAAAAAGTTAAAGGAAAGTCGTAATGGCAACAAAAAATGTAGAAAAAGCGTTAGAAGCAGTTCAATTAGATATTAATAAAGCATATGGAGATGGATCTATAATGAGATTGGGTGGTACAGCCACACTTGATGTAGAAACAATTTCAACAGGATGTTTGTCTTTAGATATGGCTTTAGGAGTTGGTGGTGTTCCTAAAGGAAGAATAATAGAAGTTTTTGGTCCTGAGTCATCAGGAAAAACTACCTT
>CATISV010000045.1 GCA_949541125.1 Flavobacterium sp. SCGC AAA160-P02 | reverse complement strand
TCTGGATCGGATATTACCATAGATGTTTCTACTCTTGAATTTCCCGAGGGGATGAATATCTATCTGGAAGATAAAGAAGATAATACTTTTACCCTATTAGATGGGGATTCAAATTTTGCCACCACACTAACAAGTGATCTTTCTGGAATAGGACGTTTTTACCTCCATACCACATCAGAATCCTTAAGTTCAGACGATCTTTTAAACAATAATAATATAAGTATGTATGCCTCTTCAAAAGAGAATCTTCGAGTTGTTGGAGTACAGAACGGAACAGCCAATGTTCGATTATATACTATTCTTGGAAAAGAAGTCTTAAGAAGCTCCTTTGAAGGAACTGGGATGAATGATATCCAATTACCTAACCTATCTGAAGGCGTGTATATTGTAAATTTATCCACGACCAATGGAACAATAAACAAAAAAATTATTATCCAATAAACAAAGACCCCTAACTCATGAAAAATATTAAAGATACTAACAAGCAAGAAATTTCGCGAAAAGAGGCCTTAAAAAAAATAGGGAATTACGGTAAATATACCGCTCTAACTGCGATAGGAACCTATATGCTCCTTAATCCAAAAAAAGCACAAGCAGGAAGTGCTCTTGTTGATCCAGGTACTGGTGGAGGATTTTTATAAGATTCAACAACCCTCGAGATTCTCGAGGGTTTTTTTATAAAAGTATTTTACTAGCTGTCGAGGTATTACAATTTAATACCAAAGGATAAATCTCCAGCATCTCCTAATCCTGGCACAATATAGCCATTATTGTCTAAGTTCTCGTCAATATCAGCAATCCATAAATCCGTATTTTCTGGAAAATGATTTTGTATCAAACGAACCCCTTCTTTTGAGCCAATAACCGAAACCAAGTGAATTTTTTTTGGGATTCCATATTTTGTTATGGCGTCATATACCGTGACCAAAGATTTACCAGTTGCAACCATAGGATCTGCAATAATTAAGGTTTTATCTGTAAGTGACGGAGTAGCAAAGTATTCTACTTTGATTTCAAAATTTTCATCCTTGTTAGGATGATAACGATAGGCAGAAATAAAGGCGTTTTCGGCGGTATCAAAATAATTTAAGATTCCTTGATGTAAGGGAAGGCCAGCTCTTAAAATAGAACAAATCACCAAACTAGTATTAATGGTGGCTGATTTCTTAATTCCAAGAACAGTTTCTATTTCCTCATTTTTATAGTCTAAATCTTTGCTTAATTCATAGGCAATAATTTCCCCAATTCGCTCTATATTTCTTCTAAAGCGCATGGAATCTTTTTGGCAGGTTTTATCTCTAATCTCTTTGATAAATGTATTTAAAACAGAGTTTGTTTGTAATAAATGATGAACAGTCATAGGGTGTTTTATTTTGAGTTAAGAACAAGTAAAACCTTAGCAACGATACTCTCTGGAGAAATACTTTCCATCACCTTCTCGTAGCCCTCAGCCATTTTATTTCCGTAAACAGAACAAGGAATTTTAGGATACTCCCTTAAATCAGAGAGCAAACAATAATCATCTGGCTGATTAAAAGGCGTAAAGCCAGCATAGGGATGCGTTACTCCCCACAAGGTAATTGTTTTTACCTGCTGCATTGCTGCAAGATGTGCATTCCCGGAATCCATAGAAATCATAAGATCTAAAGAAGAAATGAGTTGGATTTCTTCTTGAAAAGAAAACTTTCCTGCTGTATTCAATACATTGTCATGTTTCTTTTCAAAAGCATTTAATTGTTTAATTTCATTTGGCCCCCCGCCAAAAAGAAGGAGTTGAAACCCATTGGAAGCGAGACTCAAGACAACTTTTTCCATCAAATGTAAGGGATATATCTTTCCTTTAAATGCCGCAAAAGGAGCGATTCCTATCCATAGACTCTCTTTACTTCCAGTAATTGCAGTTATTTTTTTTGAAAGTGGCTTTCTTTGAATGGGGTTTGGGTTAGAAAGATTTGTAGGGAATCCTAACTTATCTAATACATCGGCATATCTCTGATGTGAAGTTTTTAAGGGTTTAAAAACTTTGTTTTTTGGACGAGTCAAGGCTTTCTTTTCCGATCTTCCTTTGTTTATAGAGACCACAGGAACCCCTGTAGTTCGAAAAAGAGTTCTTACTACTTTTGAGCGTAATACATCATGAAAATCAGCGATATGAGTAATTTTTTTCTTTTTAAGTTCACGAAATAATCTAAATAAACCTAGAATTCCCCGGTGCTTTTTTTTCACATCTGCTGTAACAAAAGAAACATTTGATAGTTCGGCAAAAAGAGGTTTAAAAAAAGGCTTAGAAACAACCGTCACCCTACAATTTGGATGCTGATTTATAAAGGCTCTTATCACAGGAACCACCATAGCGACATCTCCCATTGCTGAGAGGCGAATGATCAAAATATGTGGATG
>CATISV010000044.1 GCA_949541125.1 Flavobacterium sp. SCGC AAA160-P02 | reverse complement strand
ATTATGGTTTACAAAGAGTACCGATGTAGACGGAAATGTTTCCTATACATTTTATACTCAGGACCCTTCATAAATTAATGGTCTTATATAATCTTAAAAAAGAGACCTGAAAGGTCTCTTTTTTTTATTTTTAATATGTTATTAAATCAAAATATTTTAGAACTTAAGCCCTCCGCAACTCTTTTAATTAACGAAAAAGTAAAAGAGTTACGCAAAGAACAAAGAGAAATAATTCATTTTGGATTTGGTCAATCCCCTTTTCCTATTCATCAATCTATCGTTGAAGAATTAAAGAATAATTCTACAAATAATCATTATTTACCTGTTAAAGGTTTAGAGTCCTTACGAGAACAGGTGTCAAAATTCCTTCTTAAAAATCAAGGGATAGAAAGAGATCCAGATCAATTATTTATTGGTCCTGGAAGTAAAGAGCTCTTATACCAGTCTATTTTAATTTTTGAAGGAGAGTTTTTAATCCCAAAAGGAAGCTGGGTGAGCTATATTCCACAAATAAAATCTAAAGGTGGGAGTTATACTATCCTTGAGACGAAACTAGAAAATCACTTTAAATTAACACCTCAGGTTTTAGAAGATTACTTAAAACAAACTAATCAGCAGGAGCATATTTTGATACTCAATTCTCCAAATAACCCAACAGGAGCCGTTTATTCTGAGAATGAATATAAGTCTCTTGCAAAAGTTTGTAAAAAACATGAGGTGATAGTACTCTCTGATGAAATTTATTCTCAAATCCATTTTAACGATGATTTTTCTCCAAGTATTTCTAAGTATTATCCTGAGGGTACCATTGTTTTTGGAGGTTTGAGTAAAGTATTTTCTGCGGGAGGCTATCGCTTAGGGTTTATGTCTTTGCCAAATGAGTTAGCATCATTGTCTGTTGCTTATTGCTCTTTGTTTAGCGAAACATTTAGCTGTGTATCGTCACCTGTTCAGTTTGCCGCGATAAAAGCCTATGAATATTCTCAGGAGTTACAAGAGTATGTAAAAATATCTTCAAAGATTTTATGTGGAGTTTCATCCTTTATTTTTCAAGAACTTTCAAAAAATAAAATTCAATGTACGAAGGCCCAAGGAGCATTTTATATGATGATTGGCTTTGATAGATTTAAAACAGCAATCAATTCCTTGAATATCAAAACCAGTACTGAATTAGCTCATTATTTATTGGAAAATTATGATGTTGCTTTATTGCCAGGTACGGACTTTGGATTTCAGGATTCCGAATTATTTTTCCGCCTAGCTTTTGTAGATTTTGATGGAGAAAAGTTGATGAATAAAATTAAAAAAGAAACCATCATAGATAAGGCTTTTATTAAGGAAAACTGCCCTAGAGTTTTTAGTGGGGTTAAGCAGTTAATTAAATTCGCACAAGAATTATTTTAAAAACTCCTTTAATTTAAAGGTTTTCATAAATTCACCATAGGTAAAGTACTGTATCCAATCTCCGAGATTGACATAAGTACTTTTGGCATTTAATTCAATTTCTAAAGGAAGATGTCTATGTCCAAATACAAAATAATCGTAGTGTTTCTTTTCTAGCTTTCTTTTACAATATTGCACCAACCACTCTTTTTCTTCACCAAGAAAATTTGCATCTTTACCACCAGAATTCAATTTATTTTTTACAGATAAATATTGGCCTAATTGAACTCCGACATCTGGGTGTAGCCATCTAAAAAGCCATATAAAAAAAGGGAATCTAAATGCTTTTTTCATTCTTTTATAACCAATGTCCTCAGGGCCTAAGCCATCTCCATGTCCAATCAAAAATAATTTGTCATTAATTTCAAATTCTTGAGACTCATAATAAACAGGAATATTCAATTCTTGTTGGAAATAGTCACGCATCCATAAATCATGGTTGCCTACAAAGAAATAAATTCTAATTCCTATATCTTTAAGCTCTGCAAGTTTTCCTAACACTCTTACAAACCCTTTAGGGACAACTTTTTTATACTCAAACCAAAAATCAAATAAATCTCCTAATAAAAAAATCACCTCTGCATCTTCTTTTACAGTATCTAACCATGCAACAAATTTTTTCTCACGAGGTAAACTTTCTTTAGAATTGGGAGCGCCAAAATGTTGATCGGAAGCGAAGTATATTTTCTTATTTTCAGATGTTGTAATCGTAGTCATGAATTACAAAGTAACACTATTCTTTGCTAGAATCCAACTCTAAAACTTTCTGGATCATTTTATCATCCTTATGAATAATTCGATAGAACCCCTCAAGGCCAAAAATCTCACTAGCGATACTAGCCTTAAGATATGTGCGTAATTTTTCTTTAATGGAATCAGGAGGAATCCCTGTTTCTCCTATTTTAGAAAGATATTGCTGAAACACCGAGTTGTTTTTATCAAACTTGTTAATAAAGGAATCTAAGGTCCATTTTTTTGTTATTTCTACTCTATTTTTGTCTACATAATCAAAAGAAAAGTTATTGATAGATCTGTAGTAAAAATTACTAAGATATGCGGAAGTATCTATAGCAACAAATACATCTGGAATAATTCCACCACCACCATAAACGATCTTTCCTTTTGGTGTTATATAACGAAGAGAATCTGAAACTTGAATGCTGTCTTTGTACATTAATTCGCCACGTCGAATTCTCTTTTGATAGTCTTTAAAGTAATTTAAATCACCATTCATTGTGTAAGGTTTTTGAATGGATCTTCCTGTTGGAGTATAATACCTTGCAGTTGTTAAACGTACCGCAGAACCATCTCCTAAACCCATTTCCATTTGAACCAATCCTTTTCCAAAAGAACGTCTACCAATGATGGTTCCTTTATCATTATCCTGAAGAGCTCCTGCTACAATTTCTGATGCAGATGCAGAGTTTTCATCAATTAAAAGATATAATTTTCCTTTTTTAAAATCACCATCTTCTGTTGCAAAATATTCTTCAAGTTTCCCCTTATTATTTTTTGTAAACACAATCAATGCATCCTCTTCTAAAAACTCATCCACAATACTCACTGCTATATCAATAAAACCACCACCATTTCCCCTTAAATCAAGGATAAGATTTTCCATTCCTTGATCAATAAGTTTTGCAAGTGCGGATTTAAATTCCCTAAAGGTATTTCTAGCAAATCGATCTAATTTTATATATCCAATATGATTGTTTAGCATATAGGAAAGTTCTACACTTTTAATAGCAACATCACCACGAACAATATTTATATTAAATAAAGAATCATTTGACTTTCTGTATACTTGTAATTTCACCTGTGTATCTATTCCTCCTTTAAGATATTTAGGAACCTCCTTTGAGATTAAATTTTTGCCTGATAAAGTGTCTTTATTAGCGATAATGATTCTATCACCAGCTTTAAGACCAGCACGAATACTAGGCCCTCCTTTTATGGGCTCAATCACAGTTACAGAGTCATTAATCATTCTAAATTGAATTCCAACACCAACAAATTTCCCCTGCATTCTGTCTTGTGCCTCTTGTAATTCCTCCTTAGGGATATAGGCAGAATGAGGGTCTAACTTTCTAATCACTTGCGTGATGGCTCCATCTAACAGACTATTTGTGTTGATAGTGTCCACATAATTTTGATCAATATACTCCATTAGACGTCTGATTTTTGCCTCGTTTTTGGTATTAGATTTTAGAGAAAATCCTTGACCTCCTTCATTCATAAAGAAACCAATAAAGATTCCAAAGATAGTCGCGAGAGATAAATAAATAGGAAAATTATTTTTATTCATTAATCGGTAAATATTGAGTTTCAACACCTGCTTTTTCTAAAAAATGGATGCCAGATATGTCTTTATAGGCTTTAGAATATACAACCCGTTTAATTCCTGATTGATGAATTAGTTTGCTACATTGTTGGCAGGGCGATAAGGTAATGTAAAGGGTTGCTCCAGCAGTAGATTGAGTAGATGATGCTACTTTTAAAATAGCGTTTGCCTCTGCATGTAAAACTTCCCATTTAGTAAGCCCATCATCATCTTCACAACAGTTATCGAATCCAGAGGGAGTTCCATTAAAACCGTCAGAAATAATCATGCGGTCTTTAACGATTAAAGCTCCTACCTGCTTCCGTTTACAATGAGATAGCTTTGCCCATTCCAGGGCCATTTTAAGATAGGCGACATCATATCTGTGTTGTTTAGAATTCATGAGCATTAAAAGTAATGAGCTTTAAAAAATAACACCGTTAATTATTTACCAAAATATTCTATTATATATCATTGGAATTACTTCCCAAATAACAATGGCCGAAGTGACTAATATCCAATCTTTTCTTGAAACCTTCAATAAACTTTGTAGAAGCATACCAATTGTTAATATACAAAAGACGATAATTATTTGCGCAGCCTCTATTCCAAGAGCAAACTCAACCAAAGGAAAAAACTTATCTTCTTCTTTTCCAATCATTGATCGAAAATAATTTGAAAAACCAAGACCATGAATTAGACCAAAAAATAAAGCAAAAAACAACGTAATTTTATCTTTACCTTCTGGGGACTTATTTGAATTGATTAGATTAAAAATTCCAGTAATAAGTATTGTTATTGGAATTAAAAACTCTACAATGTCTAATCGAATATTGACAACACCATAAGCAGCCAACCCTAAAGAGATAGAATGTCCAATAGTAAAAAAAGTAATTAGCCATAATACTTTTTTCCATTGATAAAAATTAAAAATTACAACGAGTACAATCAGAAATAAAAGATGATCATAAGCTGTTAAATCAAGAACATGTTTAAAACCTAATGTAGAATATAAAATGAACTCATCCATCGTAAATTTTTTATCTTTTTCAAAGATATAAAAGACGATTTAAATTTAATGCTTCGTGCAAATTTATTATAGTAATTTGTGTTTTTTTCGATTAAAATCTATTTGTAAAAGTATCTTGTTAGAAATAAAAAAAGTTGATTAATAATATAATCAACTTTTTTAAAGAATTGTGATTTTGAAATTATTTCAAATTTGAAGACATTTTTGGTTTCAACTCAGCAGTTTCTATAGAAATTCCCCATTGTTCAATTGAGTCATTGAATGCTTTTTGATCATTTCGATGGCTTCTCCAACCAAACATTTTATTATACTCCTGAACATAATTAACATCAGGATCTTTAAATTTACCCATCCCTTCAGCATGACTATTGTAAGGTTCTACCTCTAAAATTTGGTATCCTTGTCCTCCGCTTTCTAGCATAAAAACACCTATTATTCCTGAGTATCCAAGTTCTTTTTGAAGCTTTATATTATTGTTCCAAAACCTAAAGAAATCAGACATATTACCTCTTTTGATATTATAAGTAGTCATTTTAAGAAACCTTGCAGGAGGAACATCATTATCCCAGTTTAGTCCAGCACCTTTAAGTCTCCACCATCTAATATTTCCATCATTACTATCTACATAAGGCATCACATTTTTCATCCAGAATGCCATTTCAGAAGCATTATCTTCATCAAATGAAGCAGCATTTCTATTCCCTAAAACTCTCATGTACTTCCCCTGATCAGGGCCGGTATTAATTTGATACGTAAAAATTGATGTTTCTTTTGTGTTGTTATATTTGTTTGTTTTTTTTGCGACAGCTGTTTCAAATTCAGCATTCATTCCTTTTTTGGCAGTCCATTTATTTGTCTGCCAATATTCTCTATTGGGATTAGTTTGAGAAATGGCAAAAAATGGAATTAAAAGAATTAGTAGTAATTTTTTCATTTTTTATAAAATTAAGGTTAACAACTCAAATTTAAGAAATTAATTGCTTTTAACAACTATAAGTTGTGTTTTTTATCCTAGGCGATTATTTAAATTATAGGAATTTTCTACATATTATTTTCTGACAAATCCGCCAATCGACTCTCTGTATTCAATAGCAAACCCATTATCAGAAGTAAATTTTTTAAATTCATCAGAGGCATTTCCTATTGTTATAAATGATTCTATTTCAAATAGCTCAAAGAACTTTTGAAAATTAGGGCCATTGATAAAATCCTTTCCGTGCTGAATTCCGTCTTCACTATTGTTATAGCGTTCAATTAAAGTCACTTTTTTACCATCCTCAGAAATATAGTACCCGTAAATGGTTGATGGTTCTCTCTCTACAATAAAATCAGCTAAGTATTGGGTAAAATTTTCTACATCCTCTTTGGAGTTTTCTTTTGTGTTAAGCTCTAAAATAAAAGTAATTTCCTCAGAATCTGAATTTTTTATAGTGTTCAATTCTTTTGAGGACTCATTGTTACAACTTAATAGAATACTTGTAAGTAAAACAAGGGATATTATTTTTCTCATGGATTTATTGTTTTATCATACCAAATATAGTAAACATTTTATGGTTAACTAACCCGATGTAGGAAGAAGTGATGTTTGCCAATAAAGTAGGAATTTCTTAATGAAACTTATTAAAACCCTTTACAGAGATTGATAAAATAAATCAGTTTTTTTATACATAAAGTTAAAAGTAACATTGTATATAGAGAGATTTTTAACCTTGATAATAGATATATAATAATATAGGTACCATTAGAAAAGGGGGGGTATAAATTTCATTTTTTTACAGGATTGACAAGCGTATTTTTTTTTCTAAAATTTGTGTTTCAGATAATTTGTTGATTTTCAGAAGCAGAGCTGAACTCTCTAAGCTTTATCTAGATAAAATTAAGATGCAATAAAATAATTTTTTACAACTAATAAGGAGAATAAATAGGTACTCCATTGATTATAATTAATTTAATTATTACATAATACATTATGGTCACAAAAAGGAGTACCTAAAAACTAAATATATTATGAAAAACTTTAAATTAGCATTGTTTATTATGGTGGCAATAACCATCTTCACAGGGATTGTTATTTATACACTGTATACTTTATTTACTTTAATTCCAGATCCAAGATATTAAAAATGATATTATATCAAGGCACTAGTTTTCCTCCAGACTACTGCATCAATATTCAAATCAAATACCGGTCAATTTGTGGGAATATGTGTGCTTTTTCAAAAAAAAGAACGTCTGCTTAGAAGTCATATAGGTTATCCAGTGAGCTTTTAATTTATAATATGTTAATATTGTGTTTTAATTATTCTTTTGCAAATATAAAGTTCTCCTTTAAAAATATTATCATTCGTGAATGATCAATCTTTAAGTCTCTTTCTTTATTAGTTAGTTCAATCTCCTTAATTTTTTTATTTAGCCCCATGTTGGTAGTAATTAGAATTAAACCTTTATGACTTTAAATAGTCAAAGCAAAGAAAATGAAGAAAATATATACAAAACTTTCAATCTTAATTTTTGCAATTTTAATTTTTAGTTGCAACAAAGACGAACCGGTATCTCCTGAACCAACATTAGTCGAAAATATTGCTGGAACATATTACAGAACATTAATAACCTCTGATGGAGAAATTAGGGAATTTATTGTTTATGTTCCAGAATCAGCAACTGGTTATCAAAACGTTCCTGTAGTTTTTGTCATTCATGGAACAGGTAGTACTGGTCAAGAATTCTATGACCATCCACAAAAATGGACACCTAAATCTGATACTGAAGGATTTATTGCTGTCTATCCAACAGCTTTGGTTCATTGTTATTTAGATGGTGGACAGGAGAGGACAACAACCAAGTGGGCATCAGGCAGTTTAGGTGAAAGTAACACACAACTTGGGGGATTGCCATTATGTACTAATGAAAGATTAGCCAAGGATATGGAGTTTTTTGATGAGATGGTAGATATCTTGAAAGCAGATTACAGCATTAATGAAAGACGAATTTATGTTACTGGAAATTCTAATGGTGCAGGAATGGGGCTTAGATTGGCTGCAGAACGAAGTGATATATTTGCAGCGGTTGCTGTAAATGCGGGAGCTCAATCTCCATTTTTAGACAACTCAACAACCACACGACCCATGTCTATGATGGTTACAGTAGGTACAAATGATAATAGGTTCGCAGAAGCTGTTGGTTCCTCAGTACCCGTACCAATTATGGAATCTTTAATACATCAAATCTCAAATATTATGCAACCTATGTTGGATGTTCATGCTTTAGATATATTGTATGAATACTCGGAAAGTTCTATCGAAAATGCGATGACTGGAGAGTTTTTATTTAGTAACTCTACAATAGGAAATAACAACTCGATTAAATTTGTAGTTATTGAAGAATTTCCTCACAGCTACAGCCGAAAACTAGTTGATCCCCATTGGGATTTTTTGAAAGAACAATCATTACCTTAAATAAAACTACTACCAACACTATGTATATTGCATTAAAACGCATTTTACACTAACCGTTATTTTATTTTAAAATGATTTGTTTCTCTCTGTTTCCTCTCTGTAAATAATATTTATTCCCTTTTCCTAGCTTAAATGTTTTTAATCAAAAAATAAAGTTGTTTTTAAATGTACATTTTGTACATTTCGTACATTCAAAAATAGACATTTATGAAAGAGATGAATAAAAAAATCTTTGACTCTATAAAAATTAATAGTTAATTTCTATTGATTTTTATAATTACGGCAATCCTTTAAAAGAGTCAATATTTTAATTCCTAACTAAACGAACATTGGCTTTTCCAAACTTTGGTAAACCACTCCCAAATAGGTTAACGTATTTATTGTCCAGAACGCGGACCGATCCGTAATTATTTGGATTTGAGCTGTACTCATTTAAGGCCCAAAAGTAGATTTGGAGTGTATTAACATACCCAGTCACAGCGTTAAAGCCACTGCTGTTATTTGAACTTTGGTCGTTTCCTGGCGTTCCTACTATATTCCAAGGGAACCAGCCTGAGGTAGATGCCATCGATTTCGCTATTTTGTTTCCTGTTGTAGTTCCATCATAATTGTAACCATTGGCTATAAGATAGTTTTCAAGGGTTGTCCACTCGGCATCTGTCGGTACGTGCCAACCCTCTGGCGCAAATTCTTTGTTAGGAGTATTAGGGTCTGTATCGTGGATACCCATTACTGCATACCAATTATATAGTCTTGGCTTTGTTGGGTCGTTGTCATAATAGCACCAAGCGCCTGAGGTTAGGTTTTGCCACTGTGAGCCTGTTACTTCTGGAATTGGTGTTCCGTCTCTATAAGTTGTATGGTAAGCATTTTCTTTAGTCCATTCTTGTGTCCCAAAGACAATGGAGGGTAGGGTTATATTTATTAATAGGTCTGTTGTAAAACTAACCTCATTACCATAAAACTCTCCTAAATTATTCGTCAGAAATGATCTTACATAGTAAGTAGTATTTTGTTGTAAACCTAAAATAGAAGTTGATATAGATGTGCCATTTACATTGACTTTAATATCGTCTAAAGTAGGTTGTATTTCTGTAGAGTAAACAAACCCTTGTTCAGTATTGTTGGGCACTTCACAATTCTCTGAGACTACACTAATGACTCCATTTAGAGTCGCTGAGTTAACAGTTATATCAGTAACAGTTTCTGTGGAAAGCGTAGGCTCATAGATACAAGGATTGCCCTCATTGTCTGAACCTGAACAAGCGAAGATTAATAAAGTTAAAGGAAGAAGTATTTTTTTCATAAGTATAGTTTCTCAATAGAACATTGTTATTGTACAATGATATTTACCAAAATAATTAATTTTTATAATTACGGCAATCCTTTAAAAGAGTCAAGATTTTTAATCCTTAATAAAACGCACAGATGCGCCTTCATTTTTTCTTCCGTTTGAATTCCAAACATTGTTGTCGATATATAACAACTGAATTTGATTTGCATTTTTTGGATAATTGTTAAGTTCAGTAGTAGTCCAAAAATCAGCTTCTTTACCCCCATATTTAAAATCACAAGTAGAAGAGCGCCATCCAGTAGGTAAGGCATTAAATCCACTACCGTTGTTTGCACTTTGGGCATTACCTGGACTACCAACATTTGATGAACTGATCCATTCATTGGTGGAAGCCATGGCTTTGGCTATTTTATTATTAGTTGTGGTACCATCATAATTATTACCATCAGCTATGAGATGGTTTTGCAAAGTTTCCCATTCAATTAAACTTGGTACGTGCCAACCTTTCGGGGCTAATAATTTATTAGGTGTGTTTTCATCATTATCATGAATACCCATTACTGCATACCAATTATAGAGTTTTCCTTTTGATGGATCAAAATTATAATAGCACCAAGCTCCTGTTGTGAGATTTTCCCACTTCGCAGCATCTGAAACTTGTGGTATAGGTGTTCCATCTTGGTATCTTTCCATTTCTGCATTTTCAACTGTCCATACTTGATTACCATAAGTTAGAAAATCATATGAATTACCATCAATATCAGTTACAGTTTGTGAAAAAACAGATGGAGTAAAAAAAATAATAGAAATCATAAATAAAAGAGAAATACAAGTTTTTTTCATTTTAAATTAGTTTTTTATGTTTATAGACTAAGATAATTATAAAATTGGTTTGATTTTAAATAAGTAGATTTAAAAAAAATATAATGCACGAAATGACGTCTTAAAAACAACTTTATTTTTTTATAAATCGTACAATAATATATTCTGACCATACAAAAATCGTACAAATTTAAACATTATAAAACCTCAACTTATTAAAAATCAATATGTTAAGGTTTTTTATAGTACTCGAGGTGGGAATCGAACCCACACTCCCGAAAGAACTGGATTTTGAATCCAGCGCGTCTACCAGTTCCGCCACTCGAGCTTTTTGATTTATAGTCTGCAAATCTAAAAAATATTTTATGATTCTAGAATTTAATTGATGAAACTCGTTAAATAATTTTATTTTTGTTTCACACAACATCTCAAACCAAAATCTAACACGAACAGACATGTCAAAAAATGAATTATCTCCAAAACTTTTCGGATGCTCGCAAAGTATGGTTTTAGCAGAGAAAATTGCTAAAGAATATGGTTTCCTTCTTGGAAAAGTAAAAACAACTAAATTTAGTGATGGAGAATTTCAACCCGCTTTTGAAGAATCTGTAAGAGGGAGAAGAGTCTTTATTATTGGTTCTACCTTTCCATCATCCGACAACTTGATGGAGATGTTATTGATGCTTGATGCAGCAAAAAGAGCTTCAGCTAGGCATATTACAGCTGTGATGCCTTATTTTGGATGGGCTCGCCAGGATAGAAAAGACCAACCAAGAGTTGCAATCGGTGCTAAATTGGTTGCAAATTTGTTACAAGCAGCCGGTGCTACTAGAATTATGACCATGGATTTACACGCGGATCAAATTCAAGGATTTTTTGAAAAACCAGTGGATCATTTATATGCATCCACTATTTTTATGCCCTATATCAATGATTTAAAATTAGATAATTTAACCATTGCCTCTCCAGACATGGGAGGATCTAAAAGAGCCTATGCGTATTCTAAATATCTCATGTCTGATGTTGTTATTTGTTATAAGCAACGAAAGAAGGCTAATGTAATAGGCCACATGGAGCTTATTGGGGAGGTCGAGGGAAAGAATGTTATTCTAGTTGATGACATGATTGATACTGGAGGAACACTTGCTAGAGCTGCTAATTTAATGATAGAAAAAGGGGCTTTAAGTGTGCGAGCAATTTGTACGCATCCAATACTTTCCGGAAATGCTTATGAGAAGATTCAAAGCTCTAAATTAACCGAACTAATTGTCTCTGATACGATCCCTTTAAAGCAACAAATTTCTAAAATAAAAGTTGTATCTTGCGCGCCCTTATTCGCTGATGTTATGAGTAAAGTTCAGCATAATACATCGATAAGTGATCAATTTTTAATGTAACAAACTATTTTTAAAAAAGTAATGAAATCAATCACAATCAAAGGATCAAAAAGAGAAAGCGTGGGTAAATCGGCAACGAAAGCCTTACGTAATGCTGGTATGGTTCCTTGCGTTATATACGGAGGAGAAAAGCCAGTTCATTTTTCTGCAGAAGAAAAAATGTTCAAGAAATTGGTATACACTCCAAATGTATATACTGCACTGATTGAACTTGATGGAGAAAAATTTGCAGCAATTTTACAAGATATCCAGTTTCATCCTGTATCAGATAAAATCTTACACATAGACTTTTATCAACTGTTTGATGATAAACAAGTAACGATGACTATTCCAGTTAAATTAGCAGGGACATCTCCTGGAGTTTTAAATGGAGGTTCTTTACGTTTTACAAATCGTAAATTAAAAATTAAAGCCTTCCCTGCTAAACTGCCAGATTTTGTAACTGCTGATATATCAAAATTGAAAATAGGTGGCAAGTGCTTTATTACCGAACTGTTTAATGATGATTATACATTTATGCATCCAGATAATACGGTTGTTGTTCAGGTTAAAATGTCACGTAATACTATAGAAGAAGAAGAAGAACTTGAAGAAGAAGGAGCTGAAATATCATCAGAAGAAACATCAGAATCCACAGAGGCACCAAAAACTGCTTCAGAATAATTTCTTGAAGACAGAATTTAGAAAAGCGTTGCCTAAGTGTAGCGCTTTTTTTATTTTCTTATTTTTACCTAATGAAAGATGTTAAACTCTTTACAAAACCATCAAATTAAAATAAAGCATGAAAAAATATTTGGTTGTTGGTCTTGGTAATATTGGGATGCAGTATGAAAATACTCGGCACAATATAGGGTTTCAAATTTTAGATGCTTTGGCAAAAGATCAAGGGATTTCTTTTGAAACAAAAAAACTAGGAGAGATTGTTCGTTTTCGACACAAAGGAAGAACTGTTATCCTTTTAAAACCTAGTACTTATATGAATTTGAGTGGTAAAGCAGTTAAATATTGGATGACGGAAGAAAAGATTCAGCCAGAAAATATATTCATTATTACAGATGATGTACATTTAGAGTTTGGTGTTATTAGAATAAAAACAAAAGGAAGTGCCGGTGGTCATAATGGCTTAAAAGATATTGAAGATAAATTGCAGACTAAACAGTATCCTAGATTTCGTTTTGGTGTGGGTGGAAACTACCCTAAAGGCTTTCAAGCTAATTTTGTTCTTAGCAACTGGACAAAGGAAGAAGAAAGTCAACTAGTGGAGAGGATTCTAATTGCGACAAAAGCGATTATCTCTTATGCGACTGCAGGTATTGATATTACAATGAATACCTTCAATGGAAAATAGTTAATCATCTTCTACTACCTCTCCTTTATCATTTGCAAGTAGATAAACTCTTTTATTACCGTTTGTAATTTCAATAGTATAAAATAGTTTACCCTCTTTTTCTAAAACCTCTGTTCTGCTGATTTTGAATCCTTCATACTTTGTAAGTATTTTGTCTTTTAAATCTAATGGTAGTTCATCGTAATAATTAATGGTGTTTTTATGCCTTCTGCCAGCAATAGCATTATTTTTTCTTTCTACAAAAAGATTTACGCCCTCATTGTTTTTAATCAAATCAAAAGCATCATATAGCTCTCCTGTTGCGGTGTAAGACTCATAGGATAGTTTGTCACCATTGACTGTGATTAATTGAAATAACTGAGTGTTTTCAGCACCTCTTTCTCTTTTTGCTCCAAAATCCTCCCAACCCTCATTTAGATTATACATCTTGCCACCACTTACAGAAACAACATAAACTGTGCCGGTTATATCACGCCTATTTATACCATCGACTATGTTTTCTTCTAGTGGCGACACCCTTCCTCTAGCATAACTATGATCATGTCCTTGCAAGGATAAATCAACTTTGTATTTATCAAAAAGTGGTTTTAATTTAGTCCTTAGTTCAACGTTATTTCTACCTTCAGAGGCAGAATATAAAGGGTGGTGATAAGTAACAACTGTCCATTTGTTAGGGTTGTTTGCTAAAACATTTTCTAACCAAGGCAATTGCTTATCTATATCTCTATTTGTATTTAATGCGATAATACGAACCCCTTGATAATCAGTATAATATACAGTTTCTTTTAATCCCTCGGGACCATTTTCAGGGAGTGTAAACTGTGGGTTCCATTGGATAGATAATTCTCTATTCTTACTGCCTTCCTCAATTGGTCTATACTCGTGATTTCCAGGAACCGAAATTGAGGGTAAGGTTCTGTGTATCCAACCACCAGCTTCAAACCACTCTGTCCATTCTTTTTCGTTGTGCGCATGATTAACTAAGTCTCCCGCATGGATAATAAAACTCGCATTAGGGGCCATTTTATAACTTTGACGAATTAATCTAGACCACAATTCTAAAATAAAATTTTGTGCATCACCTACATATAAAAAACTGAATTTTTCAGGCTTGTCAGATGCAGTTTTAAACTGAATCCATTCGCTCCAATATTCACCATTACCAACTCGATACCCATAGAGTGTATTAGGATCTAAATCAGTAAAATTTACTGAAAAGTAATTCGATTTTATTCCTGCCTTGGGAACGTCTGTCCCATCGAGCTCATATTTTGTAGCTTTTATCCTCTTTGCAGTTCTCCAAAACTTAGGTGCTGCGGTAGCTTTTGCTATTTCAGCAAAACCTACCTTATTTTCAAATGCTGTGCGCCATGTCACAGAAGCAGAATTTTCAGAATTTTGCCCTAAATTAAGAACGATTCTGTCAGGATGTTTGGACGGTAAATGCCATGTAGATTCAAATTTTGGAGCTTTATATACTTTTGGTGATTGTGAAAAAGCGGTAGCGCTTAAAAACATAAGTAATAATAAAAAACGTAGCATAAACGGTTATTTTAAGGCAAATGTAATAATCATTTTTGCGTTTTCTGTTAAATGATTATTAATAATATTTAACAGCTTTTTGATGAATAATGGTTGATTTATTTTTAATATAAAAATATAACAAGTTATCTACCTAAAGTAATTGTTTTTTCTATGGTATCAATAGTAAATAAGAGTATCCTTTTCTTACCCTTTTTTCGCGTTATTGTATATTTTTACTAGCTCTTAAATTTTCTTATTAAGTCATAAAAACATAGCTAATAGCGAAAGAGCAGATGATTTATGAAATAGGTAAGTTTATAAAAAGGAATTTTTTAAAAACGAACATTTAAATTTTAATCGGTTTTAAAAACAAACAGCTATTATTAGAATAAAAATTCTATATAAATTTAATGAATTAGTTTTCACTCGAATACCATTCTGCAAAAGAGGTTTCGGTTTCTTGTAATTTTAGAGAAAATAATTGAATATTTTTTGGAAGTCTGCGAGAAATTTTTTCTGCAAAATCTATAACCATCATTTCAGTAGTTGGTTGATAGTTTACCAAAATAACATGATGTCCGCTATCTTTTAAGATTTTGGCTAATTCTATGTGTGGAGTGTTTTTATTGAAAACAGCAGCGTGATCAAAAACGTCTACAATCTCTTCTTTTACAATTTTTTTTAAATCAGAAAAGTCAATTACCATTCCATACTTTACATTGGATTTATCATCTATAGGTGATCCTAAAACGGTAACAAAAAGCTTGTAATTATGTCCATGAATATTTTTACATTTTCCGTCATATCCATACAAGGCATGGGCTGTTTCAAAATTAAATTGTTTGGTAATTCTAATTGTACTCATAGAAAATATTTCTTCAAAATTAACCCTTTTCAACTAAGGGCAAAAACTTTCGTCTAAATTTCACAAGTAAGGGAGTCCCCCGCGCTATTATCCAGATTAAAAAAGTAAACCACACCCCCTTTAGTTTACAATTGAATACATCAAAAGCATATAAGGAAGGAATAAAGACAACGAGTGTTGAAAATAAAAGAATGTTTCGTAAAAATACCATTTCACCCATGCCTTTAAACATGGCATCAAAAATAAACGTTATAGCACATAAGGGTTGCATGATAAGAATGATCCAAAAGACATTTTGAAATTCTTGTTGTACAAGTTCATCTTTGATAAAAATAGCTCCAATAGATTCATAAAAAAGAAAGCCTAGTGTAGTTAACACGAGTCCGGTAAAAACCCCATAAATAATTAATTGTTTTCCTAGTTGGAGTAATCCTTTATAATCTTTACTTCCTAGTAATTTACCAGCTAAAACATTTCCTGCACCAGAATAACCGTCAATAATAAAGGCCCCTAATAACCATAAATTAATTCCAATAGTATATGCCGCAATGTATTCTTTACCATAATTTGTTGCATGAGATGTAGCAAAATAAAGCGCTAAATTTAAGGCAATCGTTCTTATAAATAAATTGATAACCATTCCTAAAAGTGTTGAAATTTCTCTGTTGAAAGGTCTTGTTATTTTTAATGAAAAACTAGTTTTTTTTCGGATGAAATAGATTGATAATAAGGCCATGAAAACTTGTGAAATGACACTGGCATATGCAGCTCCTTTAATATTCATTTTAGGAATAAATCCATCAATACCATATACCAATACAAAATCTAAGGCAATATTTAGAAAGGCTCCACAAAGGGCAATAATCATTGGATAGAAAGTGTTTTGTAAGCCTCTGAAAATACCAAAAACAGCAAAAACAAATAATGAAAAAGGAAATCCAAAAATTCTAATTTTATAATATTCTATACAATAGTCTAGGATATTCCCTGAAGCATTGTAAAACTCAAAAATTTGTTTGGAAAAAGGATAGGTGATTAATAAAACTATAATCCCACCACTAACAACAATAGCAATTGCTTGTGCGGGTAATGTTTTAACTTCCTCCAATTTGTTGGCTCCTAAGTACTGAGAAATAATTGAAGAAATAGCACTTCTTATCTGACCAAAAACCCAGACTAGCATAGAGATAAATGCCCCAACAATTCCAACTGCGGCAAGACTTTCTATTCCATTTTCCTCAATATTACCAACAATTGCAGTATCAGTAATGGATAAAAAAGGTTCAGCAATCCCTGCTATTAAGGCAGGAATTGCAAGGGAATTAATTCGTTTAAAACTAATGTCTGTTTTCAATGAAAAAAATGTTCGACAACAAAGGTACAATTTGACTTCATAAGAAATTTAGATCACTCAAAAAAATGTACCTTTGTTATCGAATTAATTTTTTAGAATACATTAGATAAAATCATAGTATTATGAAACATATTTTAGTTCCTATTGGTTCAAAAAAAAATGCTTCTAACACCCTTCAATACGCAATTGATTTTGCAAAAGGAATACATGCAAAAGTTTTTGTTTTTAGAGCCTATAAAGCTTTTTCTAAGGCGGGAACATTTATAAATATGAATGCTATTTTAGAAAGAGAGACAACCCTTTACATCAATACGATGATTCGATCAGCAGACACTAAAAATGTCGATATAAAAATGATATCTGCTAAGGGAGGAACTATCGAAAGTATCAGGGAGGTTCATAAACAAATGGGAATAGATCTTATCGTGGCTGGACCTAGAAGTAATTCTATTAAAGAGGAGGTTTTTTTAGGAAACACCTCTGGAAGTATCGTAAAACAAACAGAAATTCCTGTATTAATTGTTCCTGAATCCTATCAGTTTAGGCCATTTAAATTAGCGTTGACAGCTTTTAAATCGGGTAGATTAGAAAAGAAAGACGTTTTAATTCCTTTGAAAGAAATCCAACAAAGGTTTCGAACTAAAGTTAATTTATTATTAGTAAAAACCCCCGAATACGAAGACAAAGATTTAGTAATTGATAAATCCTTACAAGAGATAAAAAATGCGTTTTCAACCTCAGAAAATGTCACGACCTTTCAAGGGGTTTTAGAACATTTTCAATCCAATAACCCAGATTTGCTCTGTGTTTTTAGGCGTAAAAAAGGATTTTTTCAAAAACTGTGGGAGAAAAACACCATCATGAAATCTGAATTTCATTGTACAATCCCCTTATTAATTTTGAGTGGAAAACAGTAAAATAAAGGGGCATTAGCTCAGTTGGCTAGAGCGCTACGCTGGCAGCGTAGAGGTCATCGGTTCGAATCCGATATGCTCCACTTATTAATCCCTTCAAAAGCATCTTTTTTTATTTCCCGTTTTGCATCGGTGTTGTATCTGGCATTAACTTATTTAAAATGGTATAAACTGGACAAAACTTTGTAATGGGACTCAAAATTTGAAGAACTGCTACTCCTACAGCAACATAGATCCAGTTAATTCCAAACTCACTTGCCAGGAGGATGGATCCAATATTTAATAATCCAACGATGCCATCGTGAAGTCTTACTTTTGTGATATCTTTAGTATTCGTCATGTGTAATTTTATTTGTAAATTATTAAAAGGGCTTTGATGTAATCAAATATAAAAAAATTAAGGTAAACTTCTTTCAAAACAAGCAATCATATCAAAAATATTTAGGATCAATAATAACCTCAAACTCCTTTTTATCATCCCTTGTTTTTATTATGCTAGTAAGGTAAAAAGGCAGGTTCTTTAAATGGAATTTCTGGGTTGTAAATTTCTTGAAGTAGTGTTTCTATTTGAAGCATAAATTCTTGGAGTTTGTCTTTAGTTATCTGATGATTAGGATTTTTAATTTTAGAAGAAAAATTAATTTTTAGAAGACCGCTGTTTAAATTTTTAAAAGAAATAATACCTGCCTCTAAAGGTTTTTCTTGATCTAAAGAATGATATCGAGAGTATAAATAGGCATATAATAATAGCTGAATAGCCTTGCTGTATTTAACATCATTTATTTCTTCAAATTCTAAGACTTTTAAATCACCAGCGTTTGCCATTCCTGTTTTATAATCGATAATTCTTGTTACTCCGTTATACTCATCCACCCTGTCTATAATTCCTTTTATAGTAATGGGTGTTTTAATTCCAGGAATTGAAATTGTCGCTTCCAACGGGATTTCTGTTCCTAGGATTTTTAGTTGATTTTTTTCTTTTAAAATAGTCATTTCCATTGATAAAAAACGTTTTATAAACTGGTTTGCAACTTCAAATACTAAGCGGTTTTTCCCAGTAGTAATATCTCCGTTTTTAAAGTGTTTATGAAAGGACTTTTTTACCAAATCTTTATATTGTTCGGTCATTAATTGAACATACTCTTGAGTTAAAAACTTATTTGTATATGGTTTGTACAGGTCCTCTAAGACATCATGTATAATAGTACCCATAGTATTGGCTTCTATAGTTTCTTGAACCAGATCCAGCTCTCCAATTCTTAAAACTTTCTGCTTATAAAAAGCAATAGGGTTGTATAGGTAATTGGTAATGGTAGATGGTGAAATTCCCTTAACAGCCAATTCGTTTAACCGATCGATAATCATTTTATTTTTCTCAATTTTTAAGAGCTCTTTTTTCTTGGTGAGAATTTTAGGACTTATTAATTTTGAAGTAACCTTTTCTCGCATTAACTCTAATTGAGAAATAAATCTACTTTTTTCACCACTCCCGAAGGAATCATTTTCTGTATTATATATTAAGTAAATATTTTTAGCTCTTTGAAGTAAACGAAAGAAATGATAGGAGTAAATAGCATCTTTCTCTCTGTAAGTAGGAAGTCCAAACGCAACTTTTATATCGAAAGGAATAAAGGAGCTCTGTCTGTTATTTGAAGGGATGATATTTTCATTAACAGAGGTAATAATAACGTTTTTAAAATCTAAAACTCTCGTTTCTAACATTCCCATCAATTGAAGTCCACTCAGTGGTTCTCCTTGAAAATATAATTTTTCATTCCCAACAATTTTTCTGTAAAAATTATATAGGGATTTTATATTTTGAAAATAATTTCCTGAATTGTTTAGGTTACGTAATTGGGTAAATATATTGTAAAACCGATACAAGTATTCTTTCTCTATCATAGAGACATGATCCCTAGACCTTTCAATAAAGAATAAAATCCTAGCCATGAAATCATCTACGGAATGAAATGGTTTAAACATAGAAAGAACTAAGGAAAAAACCTCTTTTTCTAAAGAATCTATATATGAACAAATACTAGTAAAACTTAGAAAAGAAGCATTCTCTTTTGAAATCATCATTTGTATGGCTAACAGATCGTCTCTAGAATCCTTATTTGTCAGTTGAAATAAGATCGGGTTTTTAAAGAAACGAGAGACATCTTTATGATAGAAAAGATTTGCATTCGTTTTTTGAAGCTTATTTTGTGTAATAAATAATTGAAAAATAGAAGAAATAAGTTGGGATATTGGCATATTTTTTAGAGGATACCCCATGGTAATATTTATAGAGTCTATATTGATAGGAATCGAGTTTAAAGATACAGACAACAGTGATTCATCTCCCAAAACTAAAGCTGTATTTTCATGACTAGATAAGCCTTGTAAAATTTCTCCAGCATATTTTAATTGAGAAATATTTTTAGCTCCACCAATAATTTCAATATTTTTTTTGTCAAGAAAATGGTCTCCAATTTTTTTAAGCTCATTTTTTTCATAGTATGTCCATTCCTTTTTATATTTTCTAATAAAATTTCCAGCGGAATGATTGCTTTCATAGAAGGCTCGGTCTATATCCCAATATATTTCAGAATTGCCATTTTCTAGAAACTGTTGAAATAAAAACTCTTCTGATTTATTTAAAGCGTTAAAGCCTATGAAAAAGAATTTTTTATCCTTGTTTTTAGTGATAAATTGAGAAGACCTTTTTGTCGCTTCTCTGTATATTAAACCCTGGTAACCCAACTTCTTTTCAACTAAATATGAATATAAAGTATTGTAATATTTTCCTAAATGCTCCATAAAAATAAAATGATCTTTAACAAGTTTTGTTTCTTTAAACTCGCCTTTTACAGACCATTTTTTCATTCTTTGAACATCTTTTAAATAGGTAAAAATAGCTCTAGAATTAATTAGATATTGATCTATTTCATTAAAATCTTGAAGTACAATAACTGCCCAGGAAGAGAAAACCTCAAAAGAGTCAGGCAGTTCTTCTAGCTCACAATAAATCGTATAAAAATGAAATAATAATTGTAAGGTGTCAGTTTTTGAAATGCCTGATATTTTTTCAATAAAAACTTCAATAGTTACAATTTCGGGTAAAAACCCTTTATCAATTTTATTTTTGATTGTATCTTTTATATAAACACCAGATCTTTGAGAAGGTAATACAAAAACACAGTCTTCCAATGAAGAATGTGTTAACAAAATATCGTCAATAGTTTCGGAAATAAAAGATTGCATTAAAATATGTACTTTACATAAAACAATGTACAAAATTGTATTACTAATTTTACACGATTTGTTAAAAATAAATTTTATGCAAAATACACTAAACATCGTTGGAATTCAAGCAAACATTATTTGGGAAAATCCTCAGGCTAACTTAATTTCGTTTAAGAGGAAGATAGATTTGTTAGAGGGAGAGGTTGATTTAATTATTCTTCCTGAAATGTTTTCCACTGGATTTACAATGCAGCCATCACTAGTAGCTGAAAGAATGGATGGAAAAACGATTCGATGGATGCAAGATCTTGCAAACACCAAGCAAGTTGGAATTGTTGGAAGTCTTGTGATAGAGGAAAACCAACGATATTTTAACAGAGCCCTGTTTGTTCATCCTGATGGGCAAATACAAAGTTATGATAAAAGACATTTGTTTAGTTTGGCAGGTGAGGACAAGGCATATTGTCCAGGAAATCATAGGGTAATTGTTGAGTTTAAAGGATGGCGTATATTTCCTTTGATTTGCTATGATATACGATTCCCTGTATGGTCTAGATTCGTTGATGATTATGATTTGTTATTGTATATGGCGAATTGGCCAACAGAGAGAATTATTGCTTGGGACACACTTCTTAAAGCCAGGGCTATTGAGAACATGAGCTATTGTATTGGAGTAAATAGGGTAGGAAAAGACGCTAATGATTATCAATACAATGGACAGAGTGCGGTCTATGATTTTCTTGGAGCACAACTAACGACAACAGCTAAAGAAAAAGAAGCGGTATTGAGTTGTGTATTAAACAAGACACAGCAGGAGGAAATGAGAGAAAAATTGAAATTTTTGCATGATAAAGATAAATTTAAAATCAAATAACATGTTTCTTAATGATAGATTCCATGGTGCTAAAAGCAGTCTGTAAATCGGCATTTTTTAATGGAATTGGTTGATGTGATTCTACAGTAATTTTATTCCACATTCCAAAAGGGAAGTTTCCATATTTATATACTTTCCAAGAATTATTAATGGAGATAGGAACGATTATTGCTTCAGGATTGTATTTTACAATCATCGTTAAACCATTTAGAGAAAACTTCCTAGGCTGTCCAGTTCTACTTCTTGTACCTTCTGGAAAAATAACAGCAGACCATTTATTACGATGAATTTGTTTCCCAAAACGTTCTAATTCCCTCAGGGCTTGTTTTGAATCTCTTCTGTTGATTAACGCTGCGCCTCCATACTTAAGGTTAAAAGAAACACTTGGTATCCCTTTACCCAACTCAATTTTAGACACAAACTTTGGGTGGTGTTTTCTCAGATACCAAATTATCGGAGGGATGTCAAACATACTTTGATGATTTGCTACAAAAATAATCGTTTTGTTTTCTGGGATAGAATAATTTTTTTTGAAAAAGACAGCATTTCCAATAACTAGTAATGATTTTGTAAGGAACCAATTTAAAACATCAACGACATTTTTATGAGCTGTATATCCAATTTTCAATCCTATCCATTGCAATGGGTGAAAAATGAGCAGAATTGTAAAAAATAGGAATCCAAAAAGAGAAGAAAAAAGATAACTTAGTATTTTCACAGTGATAAAAAGTCAGAGGATAGCCTATAAATAATTGGCATAGATTCTTTTGAATTATTGAAAAAAAGGATATTAATGAAATAAAAAAACCCCAATATTAATAAAAGAATTAAAATGGGGTTTTAAAATTTTAATAAACTTCTTAGAAATTATATCGAACTGTAAAGTTCCATGTAGTTCCGAAACCAAAGAAGACTTTGTTAGAGCCATCAACACCACGATAAACACCGCTAGTTGCGTTATAAAATCTATTTGTTAACGATTCTGAAATATATTCGGTATTAAATAAGTTGTTAATATTTAACCGGACACCTAAGTCAGTATCATTTTTAAAATTAAAGTCATAAGACATTCCTAAATCAGCTAGAAAATAACTTGGTAATTCAAGAGACCCATCATTGTCAGCCGCATCAAAATCTTCTGCATTTATACGAGCGTATAATCTATCAGCATAACGATGACTATAGTCAATACTAAAGTTTTCTGTTACATCTAAATTGAATCCTAATCTTGCTGTTGTTTGAGCCGCATCCCCTACTTTAACTCCGTCTAGATATAAGGTAGCGATTCCTATAGGTGTTGTATTATTATCAAAAGCAGTTCCTGAAACTGTTCTAGCGTAATTCCAATCTCCTATTGAAGCCATACCAACAAAACTTAATTTATCACTAACGTCATAAGTAAAGTCTAGTTCAATACCGGTATGTAATTGCTCTATCCCTTGAATATCAGCAAATCCTTCTTCTCCTTCATCATTTTCATAACTAACTCTCAGGAATCTATCCCTCCATTGAGTTCTATAGTAGTTTATATTGGCTGTAAAATTATCAGATCTATACCCATATCCTAATTCGTAACTAACAACCTTTTCATTTCTAGGATTAGGATTTATATCATTTCTGTAATTTTGGAAGATAGCATCAAAGAAAGGCTGTTTAGAATAATCTCCATAATTTACATATATATTATTCTTTTCATCGATATTCCAGTTAATTCCTCCTTTAATGTTACCACCAATTATATTTTGCCAATCTGTCTCTCTTTCTGGATCAGAATTTAAATAATTAAAGTAATCAATTCTTTTGAATCCTTGTTGAGAGATACCCACTTGAACAAAAGCAGAAATGTCATCTGATGAATATTCTAATTGACTGAAGGCCCCTAACCAACGAACTTTTCCGTCGTTGTTATAGTTAATTTTTTGTTCGTCACTTGTGCTTCTGAAAACATTCCATTGCTGCGCCAAATCTGAACTATATTCTCTAGATAATATATTCATAGGGTTATTGATATCATCGTTGTCACGATATCCTTCAGCTCCTAATAAATTATCAATTCTTCTGTAGTGTAATCCAGTATAAGAACGAACATCAATTCCAAAATCTAAGGTAAAATTCTCGCTTAACTTGGTGTTGTAGTTAGACAATAACCCAAACCAATTGTGAGAGTTTACAGAGGCTCTTCTAATAACTCCATTTCTTCTTGTTAGGCCGGCTGGTAAATCAGTATCTCTTAATTCATCGTCATTTACAATTTGAAGTCCTGTTGAAGGATCTGCAGGGTTTGTATAAGAATAACCACTGCTAAAATTTCCACCTATACCAGCATTAGCTTTTACAATTTCATCCCATTCTACCAATCCGGTATCAGGGTTTCTAAATTTACTTGAACTTGCATAGTTTCCTCCCAGTCTACCAATGTCTCCAGTTCCACCACCACGTCCAAAAGATACATAAGCAGAGGTCGTCAAAGAAGATGTTTCATTGATGTCCCAAGTCCAGTTAAAAGAGGAAATAGGTTTGTGATAGAAATTCTTTCTCCAGTTAAATTCTTCCCCATTCAAATACCCATGGTTATAGTTGTATCTTTTCCCATATTTCAAGTAGTCATCTAATGTTGCCATGTTGTAGAAACTAGTTGTTCTTTGGTTGTGTGTTTGTGGTGCTCCAGTTAACATAAACTGAAAATTATGATCTCCTTTGTCCCATCCTAAACCTATGAAATAGTTGAATCCTTCAAATTCAGTTCCATTAACATATCCATTACCAGCAGTTCTGCTAAACAAAAATGATGCAGCAAAACCTTTTTCATTTTTTCCAGTTGAATAGGTGGCTAAATTTTTGAAATAACCATCGTTACCAATAGAAGACAAAATACTTCCACCTTCTTTTAAGTCTGTAGTTTTTGTAATAATATTAATGGTTCCACCAACAGAGGATATTGCTAACTTAGAAGAACCTAAACCTCTTTGAACTTGCATTGCCGTTGTTACATCGGATAAGCCTGCCCAGTTAGACCAATAAACTCTTCCATTTTCCATATCGTTTACAGGAACTCCGTTAATTAATACTGCAATATTTTCTTGAGCAAAACCTCGAATATTTATTCTAGCATCTCCAAAACCACCACCTGATTTAGTGGCGTATACAGAAGGAGTTGTGTTTAGAAGCTCTGGAAATTCTTGATTTCCTAATTTGGATTGAATTTCAGCGGCTTTAATAGTAGATTTGGCTACCGGAGTTTGTCTGTCTTTGGCAATATCAACAATTCCTTTTAATACAACTTCTTCTAGGATATTTCCGTCTTCCTGTAATTCAATACTTCCAAGGTCTCCTGCACTTGTAAATGCTATTTCTCTAGATGAGAAGCCTAGAAAAGAAATGACGATAGTTCCACTATCTGATGCTACAGTAAGTGTAAATTTTCCATTGAAGTCTGCTACGGTTCCGTTAGTAGTACCTTTGACTACAACACTTGCTCCAGGTAATCCTTCATTTGATTCATCAATGATGGTACCAGAAATTTTGGTTTGTCCAATTAAAGTAGCAGTAGATAAAAACAATGCTACAAATAATAAGTTCTTTAAGTTTTTCATTATTGGTTATTAATGTTATTAATTCTCTACAAAAGTCTTTTATTTTGAGAGTTGTAATGTTAATTTAATGTTAAGGTTTGGCAAAAAATAACGATATTAAAAGTTACTTTATTTGACTAAAAACCTGCTTTTCAGTTTGTTAAATATCATCTGACATATTAACATATCTGTAACAAAAGTATAAAAAAAATAATAAAGATATTTTATACTTTTTTTAAAAGCTTTTTTGCCAATTCTTTTCCCAATTCTACTCCAAATTGGTCGAAGCTAAAAATATTCCAAATAACGCCTTGAACAAAGATTTTGTGTTCGTACATTGCAATTAATTCTCCGAGTGATTCTGGAGTTAATTTTTCAAATAAAATGGCATTACTTGGCCTGTTTCCCTCAAACACTTTATAAGGGATTATTGTATTCACTGTTGAGGCATCTTCTGAAAACCTGAGCTCAAGAAGAAGGTCTTCTTTTGATTTACCAAAAGCCAATGCATCCATCTGAGCATTGTAATTAGCCATTAGTTTTTGATGATGATCTGAAAGACCGTGAAGAGATGTTTTATATCCAATAAAATCTGAAGGAATTAGTTTAGTTCCTTGGTGTACTAATTGCATAAATGCGTGTTGCATATTGGTCCCTGTACTTCCCCATACAATAGTTCCGGTTTGATAATTAACAACATTTCCATTTCTGTCAACACTTTTGCCGTTACTTTCCATGATTGCCTGCTGTAAATATGGGGCAAGTTTAGTCAAGTACTGAGTGTATGGAAGAATAGCCTCAGATTCTATATTGTAGAAATTATTATACCAAATACTTAAAAGTGCAAGTATTACAGGAATATTTTGATCAAAATCACTGTTTTTAAAATGGAGATCCATTTTCTCTGCGCCATTTAAAAGAGATTTATAATTGTCAAAACCAACAGACAAACTGATTGAAAGACCGACTGCAGACCATAATGAGAAACGACCGCCCACCCAATTCCACATTGGAAAGACATTTTTTGGATCAATACCAAAAGCATCAATAGCCTCTAAGTTTGAAGAAACAGCGACAAAATGTTTTGCGATATCAAATTGAGAGGCAGATTTTAAAAACCAGTTTTTGATCGTATTGGCATTGGTAATTGTTTCTTGAGTTGTGAATGTTTTAGAAACAATCACAAATAATGTTGTCTCGGGATCTAATTTTTTTAAAATTTCAGAAATATGATCTCCGTCTATATTAGAAACAAAATGAGTTGTCAGATGGTTTTTATAGAATTGAAGTGCTTCTACAATCATATCTGGCCCTAAGTCAGATCCGCCAATCCCTATATTTACAACATCCGTTATTTTTTTACCCGTACAACCTTTCCAATCACCAGAAATTATTTTATTAGAAAACACTCTTATTTTTCGGAGTACTTTTTTTACCTCTGGCCTTATATCTTTTCCATCAACGAATAAGGGATCCTCAGAATTGTCTCGTAAAGCAGTGTGCAATACAGCTCTCTGTTCGGTAACATTGATTATGTCTCCAGAAAAATATTTGTCAATCGCCTCTTTTAAATTAACATTATTTGCTAATTCAATTAATAATCTAATGGTCTTTTGCTCGATTCTGTTTTTAGAAAAATCTACACTAAGATCATTGAAAGAGATAGAGAATCTTTCGTTCCTATCAGGGGTCATTTCAAATGCTTTTTTAAGGGAGAATGACTGCATTTCTAAGAAATGGGCTTCTAACTTTTTCCAAGCATCGGTTGTTGTTGGATTTATATTTTGTAATGGCATTATTGACTAGTTTTGAGCGACTAATTGTATGGTTTCTTCTGGAAATTGTATATTGTCAAGTTGATTTTTTAGCGGCTTGATAAATTTTTTATATTTAGGCTTAAGACTCTTTTTTAAGGGTTTTGCAGGAGGTAATTTTTGTTTAAATGGATCGACCTGTTTTCCATATTTCCAAAATCGATAACAAACATGTGGCCCAGAGGTATTGCCCGTCATACCAACCCAACCAATAATGTCCCCCTGTTTCACATATTGACCTTTTCTAACCTTTCGTCTACTCATATGAAGGTATTGAGTTTGATAGATATTATTGTGTTTAATTTTTACATAATTTCCATTCCCTCCTTTTCTTCTTGATTCAACAACCGTTCCACTTGCAGTCGCCATAATTGGTGTTCCTACTTTAGCGGCAAAATCAGTTCCTTTATGGGGCCTTACTTTATTACCATAATAGGCAATTCTCCTCCTTAAATTATATCTTGAAGATACTCTATTTTGAAATTTAATAGGAGAACGTAAAAATTGTCTGCGCAACATATTTCCCTCTTCGTCATAATATTCTGGAATCCCTTTTATGGAGTCAGGCACAAATCTATAAGCATAAAAGTCTCTTTTGTTATGATTAAATAAGGCCGCTTTTACTTTACCATAGCCTACAAAAACTGTATCATCTATAAATTTTTCTTCATAAATTAATTTAAATTTATCTCCCTTTTGAAGTTTATAGAAATCCAATGTCCAAGCATAAATAGCAGCAACATCATAGGTTAAATTAGGGTTTAAATGTAAGCTATCCATAGTCTCAGAAAGTGTAGAATAAATTCTCCCAGCGATTTCTTTTTCTATAATTTTTATAGGTTTTCTATAGGTATAGGCAACAATAGTAGAATCTTTAAAATCTATGATGGTGGCTGTAGATTTACTATTCTTATATATAAAAACTTGAGCTTTTTCAAGGGAGTCTTTACTGGAAAGAATCATATACGGTTTTCCCGCTCTTACTCTTCTTACATCAAAAGTATCTTTTATGGTTGTTGCAATTTTATTTATTTTAGGATAGAAGACATGGTGTCTGTCTAGAATAATACCAAAACTTTCCCCTTTTTTAATAGTGTCTTCAACGACCGTATAATCATTTAATTTATAACCAAATTCGTATTTAATTTTTGGGACTAAAACTTTTGTATTTCCTTTATCGGGAAGCCCTTTTTTATCATCATTACCGCAGGCAATAAGAACGACAAGAAAGAAAAGTAAAATAGTTGTTTTTTTCAAGTTATAGTTGTTTTTATTCATCATAAAAAACAAGGTAAAAATACAATTTAATCAAATATGATGTCAAATGAATTTGCTAAGCCTTTAAAAGCATCTAATTCTGCTTTCAAAGATCCCACAGCCAAGGATGCCTTTATTCTAATTGGAATTTTATTTTGATCTGCAGTTACCCAAAGGGTAACACTTTCGTTTTCTTTAAAAACTCTTCCAGCTTGAACTATAGGCCGTAATTTAATTGTATTTATTTTCCCAAACTTTGTTTTTATGATTTCATTTCCTAAAAACCGTAATTTAAATGGAAATGTTTTAGAATCAAAAAATAGATTTAATTTAATTACGTCTCCTTTTTTTATAGTGTCTACATTAATATTTCTCAAATAGTAAAATGCAGAAATCATGTCTTGGACATTATCAAAAGGAACTTCTTTTACCGTATTATATTTATAATCTTCTACTCTTGCAATTTTTGTTTTTTGATTAAATCTAGTATCTCTTTTTATGATATACCCCCCTTCATTGACATCTCTTTTAAATAGGTAAGGAATGTTTTTTTGGGAATCAAAGAAGGACTCATACCTGTCAATTACTTTAAAAAACCATCCAATAACGGTACTTGTTTTCCCAAAACCTTTGGCATGAAAAACGTTTTCACCTTCTAAAAACGTTTTTTTTAGTTCGAGTTGTGCTGTGCCTGCTTTTAAAAATCCACTATAACTCATTCTATATTGTAGCCATTCCCCACTTTTATAGGGCTTACTTTTCTCTTGTGAAAAAAGCAAACAAGAATTCATTAACAAATAGTAAACAAATAATATTCTTCTCATTACTATCAAACATATAAAAATTGAATGACAAACATCTCTTTAAAAAAACAAAAAACCATCTGTTTTTATAACAAATGGCTTTTTTAACGTTATTTTATCATTTCTAAAAGATTCCCCAATTTTTTAGTTCTTCTTCAGACCATAAAAAAGGATAAAAAATTCTACGTTGGTATTTGGGATGTAAGTATTTTCTCCAACTACTTCCTCCTGTAGCTTCTATCTCCTTTTCACCATCTCCTAAATATTTTCCTGCAGCATTATAATGTGCCAAGACCCATTTTACATTTACAGTATAATCATAATGGCGCATGGCCTTAATTAATTCTTTGTCCTTTTGAACATTCTCTGGTAATTGTTTAAACTTTTTAGAAAGGTTACATTCATTATAACTCTCCATAAAATCGATAAAATCGCCCATATATTTTTTATCGAAAAGCTGAATTAAAATTGATTTTTCTCCCGTGGTATGATTTTTACCAGCTGCTTGCCAATACAAATGATCATAGGCGTTTTTAAAGGGAGAATTTCGATCTATGGTGTCTCTAAAACGAAAATCAATTAGATTGATAAGTTCTGTTGAGGCGAATTCAATCTTACGGTATTGAGCACTTTGAAATCCACTTGCTGGCGTTAATGTATTTCTGAATTTTAGATATTGATCTCGTTCCATTCCATCCGCCATTACAGTAAAGGAGTTACTTAACATATCAAAGTATCTACTAATTCTCATTAGATGCATTGAGAATTTTTTTGCATCAACTTCTTCAGCCATAGCAACCTGATCAATTTCCCATAAAATCATTTTAAACAACAACTCATTTACTTGATGGTACATGATAAAGACCATTTCATCTGGTTGATTTGTTCTTGGAATTTGTAAGCCTAATAAGGCATCCGTTTGAATATAGTCCCAATATGTAATAGGAGTGCTCCAAAGCAATCCTTCTAACATAGAGTCCATAGGAACACCGAGTCTGTGGTATTTCTCTTCAATGGCTTTTAAAATATCCTCTTTACTCATTTTTATAAAGTTCCTCTTTTTGTTTGCTCTCTTTCAATGGACTCAAACAAAGCTTTAAAGTTACCAGCTCCAAATCCTCTTGCACCCATTCGTTGAATAATTTCAAAAAATAAGGTAGGCCTGTCTTCTACAGGCATCGTGAAGATTTGTAATAAATAACCCTCTTCATCTGCATCAATCATGATTCCTAAACTTTTTAGTTTTGCAATATCTTCTCTTAATTCATGACTAAACTTCTCCAAACGATTTGGGACAGCCATATAATATTCCTCTGGTGGCGTTGATAAAAATTCTACACCATTTGATTTTAATTGTGTTACCGTCTTTATAATATCATCAGTGGCAACAGCAATATGTTGAACTCCTGCACCTTCATAGAAATCTAAATATTCTTCTATTTGAGAACGTTTTTTACCCTCTGCAGGTTCATTGATAGGGAATTTAATACGACCATTTCCGTTAGACATAACTTTACTCATTAAGGCAGAATATTCTGTATGAATTTGTTTGTCATCAAATGATAAAAAGTTTTCAAATCCCATCACATCTTCATACCATTTTACCCAAACATCCATTTGATTCCATCCAACATTGCCTACCATATGGTCTATATATTTCAATCCTGAGCTGGGTGGATTATACTCTGTTTTCCATTCTTTAAATCCTGGTAAAAAGAGTCCTGAATAATTTTTTCGCTCAACAAACATGTGAACAGTTTCACCATAGGTGTAAATACCCGCTCGTACCACTTCACCGTACTCATCTTTTTCAACAAAAGGTTCCCTGTAGGACTTCGCTCCACGCTTAGTTGTTTCCTCATAAGCACTCCTGGCATCATCCACCCATAGAGCAATAACTTTCACTCCATCTCCATGTTTTACTATATGGTCGTTTATAGGTGACTTACTGTGTAAAGGAGTTGTTAAAACCAATCGAATTTTGTCTTGTTTCAAGACGTAGCTCACCGCATCGTTTGATCCTGTCTCTAAGCCCTTATAAGCATAGGATTGAAAACCAAAGGCTGTTTTATAAAAGTGAGCAGATTGTTTCGCATTACCGACGTAAAATTCTACATAATCTGTTCCTAACAATGGAAGGAAATCTTTTGCTCCTTCAAATATTTTTTCAAGACCGTAGTCTATTGATTTTAGTTTTTTTGACATGATATTTTTTTAATTTATGTGTTAATTGTTGATATAATAAAAGTGATCAACTACCACATAGCTCTTAAATGTGCATGTATGTATATTCTCTTTTCCAATAGATTACTCTAACCAAGATTTATGATAGTCTCCATCTGCTATTCTCATAGCTTCTTCTGTCATTTTTAGTGGTTTAAATGTATCAACCATCACAGCAAGCTCTTCTGTTTCTTTTTTACCGATACTTTTTTCAGTTGCTCCTGGATGAGGCCCGTGTGGGATTCCTGCAGGATGCAATGAAATATGACCCGCTTCAATATCATTTCTACTCATAAAATCACCATCTACGTAATATAAAACTTCATCAGAATCTATATTGCTATGATTGTAGGGTGCAGGGATTCCATTTGGATGATAATCGTATAAGCGTGGAACAAAACTACAGACAACAAAGGCATCCGTTTCAAATGTTTGATGCACAGGAGGAGGTTGATGAATTCTTCCTGTAATTGGCTCAAAGTCATGAATAGAAAATGCATAAGGATAATTATATCCGTCATAACCCACTACATCAAAAGGATGAGAAGCATACACCATCTCTATAATTTCGTCTTGTTTTTTTATTTTCATCAAGAAGTCTCCTTTTTCATTGTGAGTTTCTAATTCTTTTGGTTGCCGTAAATCACGCTCACAAAAAGGAGAATGTTCTAATAATTGACCAAACCAATTTCTATAACGTTTTGGAGTGTAAATAGGGCGATACGACTCAACAATAAACAATCGATTATCATCAGAATCAAAATCTATTTGATAAATAATTCCTCGAGGAACTAGAAGATAATCTCCATATTTAAAATCTAGGTTCCCTAAAAGAGTTCTTAATTTTCCTGTTCCACGATGAATAAATATCAATTCATCAGCATCTGTATTCTTATAGAAATACTCTTTTAAAGAATTTTTTGGGGCAGCTAAAATGATATTACAATCCGAATTGGTTAAGATTGTTTTTCTACTTTGTAAGTAATCATTTTCTTGAGGAACTTGAAATCCCCTAAATCGATAGGATTGAATATTGTTGGCTTTGACAACTTTGGGAGCTACAGAATATTGTTTGTTAATTTTTTTTACCATCGTAGGCCTATGCTCATGATATAAGTTTGATGACATTCCATCAAAACCAATTGTGCCAAATAATTGTTCGTAATAAAGACTTCCGTCTTTTTTTCTGAATTGCGTATGTCTTTTAGGTGGGATTTTACCGAGTTTGTGATAAAAGGGCATGATATTTAATGTAAAAATGAATTAATGTTAAATGTAATAATAATCAACGTAGAAAAAAGTATTCCATCGTTAAATTGCTTAATTTTTAGTGTAGTTACCTATTCAGGATTCCTTTTGATAAGGGTTTTTAATAAAATATATAATTCTAACCAATACACTCTAAATCATTTTCAACAATAACGTTCTACAAATATAATTTAAAAGTTGAAAATGAAGCGTTTAAAGTAAACAAAAAGAAATAAGAGACAGAATAATGAATGTTTTTTATAAGATTTTATTATTCGTTAACTTTCTGGAGCTAGCTCTACTTCTAGTCCGTCTAAATCTGGAGTAATATTGATTTGACACCCCAAACGACTATTGTTTTCCACATAAAATGCATCAGCGAGCATTAGATCTTCATCAGGACTCATTTCTGGTAATGGATGATCTGAATTCACGTAACATTGACAAGATGCACACATGGCGATTCCTCCACAAACACCAATGGTCCCTTCAGGAGCTAGCTCATAGGAACGAACAACCTCCATGAGATTCATTGCCATATCCGTTGGTGCTTGAATTTCATGTAAAATCCCCTCTCGATCAGTAATTTTAATGGTTACATCAGTCATCTATATGAAATATGAGGTATATAAAACTACTCAATCTTTTTTACAACTGCTTTTGGAGCTTCTTTTTTGGTCCCGTCAAAACCCTCAACACCACCGACAGTAGTGTATTTCATCACATATTTTTTGTTAGGATGAATTCGTTGATAGGCACTTTGACACATTAGAGTAGCCTCGTGAAACCCACACAATATCAATTTTAATTTTCCAGGATAGGTATTCACATCTCCTATGGCGTATATCCCAGGAATATTGGTTTGATAATCTAAGGAATTATTTACTTTAATTGCATTTTTCTCGATCTCTAACCCCCAGTCTGCGATAGGTCCTAGTTTTGGAGATAATCCAAATAGAGGGATAAAGTGATCTACTTTTAAAGAAATCTTTTCATCTTTATTTCTGATGATAGAAACTCCTGAAACATGAGTATCACCCTCAATTCCTTTGACTTCAGCGGGAGTTATTAAGCTGATTTTCCCGGCATTTTTTAATTCTTGCACTTTATCTACAGAATCTAAAGCACCCCGAAATTCGTTTCTTCTGTGGACTAAGGTTACCTCAGAGGCTACGTTTGCTAAAAAAATTGACCAGTCCAATGCAGAATCTCCACCGCCTGCAATAAGGACTTTTTTATCTCTATAGATTTCTGGATCTCGAATCATATACTCAACTCCTTTCCCTTCATAATTTGCAATGTTAGAAATTGGAGGCTTTCGAGGTTCAAAACTTCCCAAACCACCAGCAATAGCAACTACAGGAGCTTGGTGTTTTGTCCCTCTGTTTGTTGTAACAACAAAAGTATTATCATCTAATTTTTGAATCGTTTCAGCTCTTTCTCCTAAGGTAAACCCAGGTTTAAATGACTTGATTTGTTCTAATAATTTTGTGGTTAAATCTCCCGCTAAAATTTCTGGATATGCAGGAATATCATAGATTGGTTTTTTAGGATAAATTTCTGAACACTGTCCTCCTGGATAAGGCAAAGCATCAATTAAATGACATTTTAATTTTAATAAACCAGCTTCAAAAACTGTAAAAAGACCTGTGGGGCCTGCACCAATAATTAGGATATCTGTTTTGATCATTTGTAATTAAAAATCAGGTAAAAAAACAAGTAGAATTCTTTTAAAAAAGATTAATCAATATTGATGACTTGTTGAATATGAGGAACATATTTTTTAATGGTTGCTTCTACACCATTCTTAAGGGTCATCTGATTTACAGAGCAATCAATACAAGTTCCTTCTAATTGAACCTTAACAACTGAGTCTTCAACAGATAGGAGTTTGATGTTTCCGCCATCTCTTTCTAAAAAAGGACGAATTTCGCTCAATGCTTTTTCAACATTTTCTAATGTTTCTTGTGTTGTCATAAACTTATTTTTTTTCGTTTGTACAGCCACTCATCGTTGTTATTCTTACAACTTCTGTTGGTGGTAAATTAGCATTTCTTTTAAGTAATTCTGAAACCATTTCTTTGGTGATGTTAGCAAAAGCTTTTTCTGTAGCCGTATTTTCTTGCAAAGCCACTGGGCGTCCAACATCTCCGGACTCCCGAATACTTTGAACCAAGGGAATTTCACCTAGGAACTTTGTTTCTAATTTTTCGGCTAAAAATTTAGCACCATCTTTTCCAAAGATATAATATTTATTTTCAGGCAATTCTTCTGGTGTGAAATAAGACATATTTTCTATAATTCCTAAGACAGGAACTTGAATGCTTTCTTGCTGAAACATAGCAACTCCTTTTTTGGCATCAGCCAAGGCTATATTTTGAGGTGTACTAACAATCACCGCTCCATTAATTGGAAGAGCTTGCACAATAGATAGATGGACATCTCCTGTCCCAGGAGGTAAATCAATCAACAAGAAATCTAATTCACCCCAATCTGCATCAAAAATTAATTGGTTCAGTGCTTTTGAAGCCATGGGACCTCGCCAAATAACTGCTTGATTAGGATTTGTAAAGAATCCAAGGGATAATAATTTAACGCCATAGTTTTCTATGGGTTTCATCTTGGAATGCCCCTTAATAGTAACAGACAAGGGTCTTTCTTTTTCTACATCAAACATCAAATGCATTGATGGACCATAAATGTCAGCATCTAAGACCCCTACTTTAAACCCCATTTTTGATAAACTAATGGCAGTATTGGCGGTAATGGTAGATTTGCCGACACCTCCTTTACCAGATGCGATGGCAATAATATTTTTAATATTTGAAATTTCTTTTCCTTTGATAAGAGTTGAGTCTTCCTCTTTTTTAGGTTTTGAAACAGATTTTACATTGACTTTTATCTCAATTTTTTCATCGATATGAGAATGAATTGCTTTTTTAATTTCCAGTTCTATTTTTTTCTTGGCCTGTAAAGTAGGATTATGAATGTTTACATCAACCATAACTTCAGTTCCAAAGATAACCACATTGGTTATATTCTTATTTTCAACGAGGTTTTTCCCTTCTCCAGGCTCGGTAATGCTTTCTAGTATGTTGTATATCTCTTGCTTGTTAAAAGACATCTTCTTTACAATTCATTTGACCCTACAAAGATAGTGCTAAAGCTTTAGATAAGAAAGCGGATAAATTTATAAAATGAATTGATACAAGAGTGCTGCTTATGAAAGTTCTTTTTGAGGGTCCCAAAAGACTTTTTCAAAGTCTTGAATCTTATTTTCAATGACAACAATCCCTTCGTTTTCTAATAATTGTTGCATCAGATTGGTTCCCTTAAAATGATGCTTTCCAGTAAGTAATCCTATTCTATTAACAACCCGATGCGCAGGAACTTCTTGCTCTTGAGAATGGGAATGATTCATTGCCCAACCAACCATTCTTGCAGATCTTGCTGCACCTAAGTATTTTGCAATACTTCCATAGCTAGTCACCCTACCGAAAGGGATTAACCGGGCAACATGATAGACTCTTTCAAAGAAGTTCTCGGTTTCTTCCATCATGTAAAAATAGTAAAATTAGCCTTTTTGTAGTTTGAAATAAAAAGGACTAAAGTTTAGAAATAAACACAAGTTTCTTAAAAATGTAATTTGAATTTTATAAAGGTAATTGCTTTTCCTTTATCTAAATATTGTGTTTCATAAAAAGTCTGGGTTCCCGTTACCTCTTCTGGAGAGTAATAATTTTTATAAATATCATGATTAGCATGTAGAATCTCATGACCTTCTCCTTGTAACAAGCCTAAGGTATAACCGTGCATAAATTCGCTATCTGTTTTTAGGTTAATTACCCCATCTTTCTTTATAATTTGATGGTATTTTAAAAGAAAATCATGATTGGTCATCCGATGTTTTGTGCGCTTGTATTTAATTTGAGGATCGGGAAATGTAATCCAAATTTCATCAACTTCGTGCTTATTAAAGATGCGATCAACTAATTCTATTTGAGTTCTTACAAAAGCAACATTTGTTAGCTTTTTTTCAAGAGCTGTTTTGGCGCCTCTCCAAAAACGAGCTCCTTTGATATCAATTCCAATATAGTTTTTCT
>CATISV010000043.1 GCA_949541125.1 Flavobacterium sp. SCGC AAA160-P02 | reverse complement strand
TTAATGGATTTGGGACCAACTGTGATGTCTGTTTTAGGAATAAAACCACCTGATTATTTTGATGGTAAAGCTTTTGCTGGAAAATACGAAGAAGCTCCAAGAAAGTATATTTTTGGATCTGCAGATCGATTTGATGAATCCACAGACATGCAACGATCTGTTTTAGATGGACGCTATGTATATATCAAAAATTTTATGCCAGAACTGCCATTAATCTATCGGAATAAGTACCGAGAACAAATTCCGATGAATGCACAACTCATTGAGTTAAATCGACAAAAAAAATTAAAAGGATCTGCCTCCTATATTTTCATGAAAACCAAACCTATAGAAGAATTATACGATTTACAAAATGATCCATTCGAGGTTGATAATCTTGCTGAAGACCCAACACAGTCAAAAAGAATAAATACATATAGAAAAGCATTAAAAAATTGGCAATTAGAAATTGATGATAAAGGGTTTATTCCAGAACACAATTTAATTGAAATGTTTTGGCCAAAAATGACTCAACCAATTACTGAAAATGTATCTATTGAAACCCTAAAAAAAGGAATGGTACAATTAACATGTGCTACCGAAGGAGCTTCTATAGGATACCAGACTGGAAGTAATATTGGAACTAAGTTTTGGAACCTATACCATCGTCCCATAAAAATAGACAAAAATCAAAAAATATATGCTAGAGCAATAAAAATTGGATTCAAAGCATCAGAAATCACCTCAAATTAATTTAGAAAAAAATGAATGTATATTCTATAACAAGACAATCTTTTTATCTGATTTTCCTAGGATTAGTTTTTACAAATTGTAAAACAGATAAATCAACAGTAAAACAAAATATTCTTTTTATTTCCATAGATGATCTCAGACCTAAAATTAGTTCTTATGGAGAAGCTAAAATGATTACTCCAAATATTGATAAGCTAGCCTCTGAAGGTCTTCAATTTAATAATGCGTTTACTAATATTGCTGTCTGCGGAGCGAGTAGAGCAAGTATTATGACAGGAATTAGACCCAGTCAAGATCGATTTAATGATTTTTCTACCAGAGCATATGTTGATGCTCCACAAGCAATTCCATTAAATCAAATTTTCAAGGAAAACGGTTATGAAACAATATCATATGGTAAAATTTATCATCACTTAGATGATTTTCAAGAACATTGGTCAGAAAAAGACAAAGGTCAAATACAAGCTGATTTTCAAGATCCTAAATCAATTCAAAGGGTAGAAAATGCTGAAAGAGGAGAATATGGTAAAAAAAACCTTACATATGAATACCCTGATGTTGATGATTATGCCTACAATGATGGGAAAATCACAAAAAAGGCAATTGAGAAATTAAAATTGTTAAAAGCAGAAAATAAACCCTTTTTTATGGCTGTAGGTTATGTGTCGCCACATTTACCATTTATACAGCCGAAAAAATATTGGGATATGTATAAGCATGATTCTATACAGTTGGCAGATAATAGCTATCAGCCAGAAAACTCTCCGTTTATTGCTATTGAAGCACAGCATAACTCAGCAGAGTTGCGAAAAAATTATTTAGATATTCCTGCAGAAGGAAAATTTGATGATGAATTGGCACGTAATCTTATACATGGTTATTATGCCAGTGTTAGTTATATGGATTTCCTTATAGGAGAGCTTGTAAAAGGCTTAGACGATCTAGGATTAAGAGAAAATACAACCATTGTATTATGGAGTGATCACGGATATTTCTTAGGAGAGCATGGTTTTTGGACCAAACATAGTACATTCTATGAAGCAGTAAAAATCCCATTAATTATTTCATCTCCTAATCTTGCTACAAACAAAGTAACCCAGTCTTTTACTGAGTTAGTGGACATATACCCTACCTTATGTGAAATTGCACAATTAGAGGCCCCAAAATATCTTCACGGTAAAAGTTTAATTCCCGTATTAGAAGATCCTACGAATATTTTAAAAACAGAAATATATACTAGGTACAAGCAAGGAGAAGCAGTTATTGATAAAGACTATTCCTATACTGAGTTTTATGAAGGAGAACAATACCTAGGGAATATGCTATATGATTTAAAGAATGACCTTAAGCAAAATAAAGATATTTCAAAATTCAAAGACAACCAATCACTGGTTTCTAAATACAAAGAAAAGCTAAGAGTAATGAGAGAAAAGGTAAATAAAGATCCTTTTCAATCCAAAAAATAAAATTTTGTATCAATTTGTGCAACAAAGAGTATTTCAAAATGAAGACATCAAAGATTATTAAAAACCATCGATTCAGATTCGTTCTGTTTTTTATCTTATTTTCTGGAATGGTTAACTCTCAAACTGATTATTATGTATCAGCGATTAACGGTTCTGACAGTAATGATGGTTTGTCAGAATCAACTCCTTTCAAAACAATAAATAAAGGAATTTTTATGGTGAATGCTGGTGGTACAGTCTTTGTTATGAATGGAACTTACCAAAACGATGGTTATGGAACTGTCGATGTTTCAACAAACACCAATATGAGTAACCCTCATGTTGTTACAATAGATAAATCAGGTTCTGAAGGTGCCTACATTACTTTAAAGAATTATCCTGGTCATAATCCTAAAATTCAATTTGATGGTAAAGGTGGAATTATAATTGATGATTTCATGAATTACATCATTATTGAGGGTTTTGAAGTTGAAGGACCAGCGGCTAGTATAACCTATGATCAAGCGATTGCCGATAGAGAATATAAAGTTTTAGTAGCTGGTGATGACGATGATGCTACTAATTACAACCATGCATATTTTTCAGGCAAGGGTATTTGGGGAGGCTATAAAGCCCATCATCACATCATTATAAGAAATAATGTTGTTCATGATACTACTGGTTCAGGAATACGATTTAATGACTCTGATCATATCACTATTGAATACAATGAGGTATACAATACTACTTGGTGGACATCTTCAGCTTCTAGCGCCGTTGTTTTTGCTGAAACAATTGCAGCATCAGAGGATGATAATGGTACCGATATCAAAATGATCATGCGTGGAAATCTTGTATACAATAATTGGAATCGTATTCCCTTTTATACCACTCAATTACCGGATAATTCCGGGAATACAAATCCAAATTATGGTACCGCTAATTACAACAGTATTTTAGATGGTCAAGGATTATATGTTACAAGAAGTGATGATAATTATTACGGTACCTTTTTATTTGAAAATAATGTATGTGTAAATAATGGTAAAAACGGAATTAATTTTGATAATTCGCTCGGAGCATCAGCTATTTATCAAAACAATACTCTTTATTACAATGGAGTGCATGAAATTATTCAAGATCTTTCTGCACAAGATGGAAATAGAACACATCGGGGTCAAAATGTTGCTGGTATTAAAGCCAATAAAGTACAAAATGCAACCGTTGTCAATAATATAATAGTTACACGTGAAAATATTTATGAAGGAATTTTGTCATCTGATTTTGAAGAATCAAATGAAGGTTGGTCTAGTTGGGGACCTGCTTCTGTTTCATTAAGCTCAAATGAATCAAGATCTGGTTCACAAAGTTTAAATATTACTGGCCGAAGTGCTGATTGGCACAGCCCTAAAATTGATCTTGACGATTTAGGAAATGAACTAACCTTAGGCCAAAAATATAAATTGTCAGTTTGGGTAAAGTTAGAAGATGGAAGTGGGAATGGTACATCTCAATTATCACTAAGAAAAACGGTAGACGGTAATTCTTTCTCAACATCATTGGGATCTGTGTCTGTTTCAAGTAATAATTGGACTCAACTTACTGGAAATTTCACCTATGAGGCAACTAATGATTTTATATATGTAAGAGGACCAACTACAGGAGAGGGTTTAGCAGATTTCTATATTGATGATTTTTCGATTGATTTCCAACGTAATTATTCGGCATTAAGTTTAAACAACATAGATAACCCTTTTACCAATGATCCAAATGATGGTTTAAAAGTAGCATCAAATAATATTTTTCTTAATGGAAGTGTCGCCTATCCAGGAAATCAAGAACCAGCGAATCAAATCAATGTGAATCCTGAGTTTGTAAGTGTACCAACTCTCATTAATGGACCTGTAGATATCAATCAAATTAATCTTGAACTATTGTCAAACTCTCCAGCCATTAATGCTGGGAACCCAAATTATTCTCCTGCATTAGATTTTAACGGTAATCCGAGGCCCTCTAATGCCACTGATGCAATTTCCTACAGTAGTTTTGAAAATTCAACAGATGGTTGGACAGATTTTGGTGGTGCAACTATCGTAATATCAGACGATGAATCATTAACTGGAGACAAAAGTCTTTTTATAACTGATAGAACCCTTAATTATTCGAGTCCAAGATTATTTCTTGACGGTTTATTGACAATGGATGCTACCTATACTTTTTATGTGAATGTAAAATTGGCTCCTGGGGCTTCAGGAACATCCAATATTACAATCAAAAATACCTTAGATGGAAATGTTACATATACTAATTTATA
>CATISV010000042.1 GCA_949541125.1 Flavobacterium sp. SCGC AAA160-P02 | reverse complement strand
CGTATTTTGTGTCAATGTAATGATAGCGAATTTAATATTTTAAATGGTTCGCCTCTAACACAAGGAGTTAATTGTTTTGCTAATGAATATTTGGTAGAGAATTTAAATGGGTCTATCTTGAGAATCTCTAATTTTTAATGTACAGGAAGAAAATAGAATGTGTACTTTTGTCATGAATTTCAATACCATTTTGTTTTGAAAAATTATTTTTCATCAGATTTTAAATTGGGAGTATTAGGTGGGGGTCAATTAGGTAGAATGTTACTTGCCGAAACTCAAAAATTTGATATTTTTACTTGTGTTTTAGATGCATCACCTGATGCGCCATGTGCTAATATTTGTCAGGAATTTCATCAAGGAGATTTATTAGATTTTGAAACTGTTTACAATTTTGGAAAAAAAGTAGATCTTTTGACTATTGAAATTGAAAATGTAAATATTGACGCTCTAGACAGATTAGAAAAAGAAGGGCATACAATTTATCCCAAGCCCAAGGATATTAGAATTATCCAAAATAAAGCTCACCAAAAGACTTTTTATAAAGAGAACGATATTCCAACGGCAGGTTTTTATCATTATGCATATAAAGAAGAATTAATTCACTCTTATGACAATAATATTATCGAATTTCCTTTTGTTTGGAAAGCAGCTCGTTTTGGATATGATGGAAATGGTGTAAAGGTAGTTCGAAATTATACCGATTTAGAGAACCTCCCAACCGTAGAATGTATAGTAGAGGAATTAATTCCTTTTAAAAATGAATTGGCAGTTATCGTCGCTCGAAATAAAAATGGAGACCTAAAGACATATCCAGTGGTAGAAATGGAGTTTCACCCTGAGGCTAACCAGGTTGAATATGTTATCTGTCCTGCTAGAATTTCAGCAGAAGTCGCTATAAAAGCAAGAAATGTAGCCCTTAAAATTGCTGATACATTTGATTTTATTGGCCTACTTGCAGTGGAAATGTTTCAAACATCCTCTGATGAAATTTTAGTCAATGAAGTTGCACCAAGAACTCACAATTCAGGTCATTATAGTATCGAAGCAAGTAATACAAATCAGTTTGAACAACATTTAAGAAGTATTTTAAACCTTCCTCTAGGGAATACCGAAAGTAAAGTTGCTGGAGTAATGGTAAATTTGGTAGGATCCGAGGGCTTTACCGGAAATGTAGTATATGAAAATATTGAAGAGCTTTTAAAAATTGAGGGTGTTACCCCTCATATTTATGGAAAAAAAATAACAAAACCCTTTCGCAAAATGGGTCATATAACCATTATTAATAAAGACATTAATAAAGCGAGAGAGGTGGCACAAAAGGTAAAAGAAACAATAAGAGTTATTACAAAATAAAAAATATAATACAAAATTTTCATTATTCGTTAATGAATACATTGATCATAGAAACAATTCAGGATAAAAAAAGAATATTATGGTAGGAATTATAATGGGAAGTGATTCAGATCTTCCAATCATGCAAGAAGCGATTGATATTTTAGGTAATCTAGACATTGAAATTGAAGTAGACATTGTATCGGCTCACAGAACTCCCGAAAAGCTATTTGATTTCTCAAAAAACGCACATACTCGAGGAATAAAAGTGATTATTGCAGGGGCAGGTGGAGCAGCTCATTTACCTGGAATGGTTGCCTCCTTAAGTCCTTTGCCTGTAATTGGTGTGCCAATAAAAAGCAGTAATTCTATTGACGGTTGGGACTCTATTTTATCCATTTTGCAAATGCCTGGTGGAGTTCCTGTAGCAACAGTTGCTCTAAATGGCGCAAAAAATGCTGGAATATTAGCTGCTCAAATTATTGGAGTTTCAGATACTTGCGTTTTAGATAAGATTATAGCCTATAAAGAAGGCCTAAAAATGAAAGTAAACAAAAGTTCTGAAAAGTTAAAAAAATAATACCTGTAATCCATCCTTCATTCAATAATGAATCCTTTATTAAAAGATTTTAATACCGCCCCTTTTTCAAAAATTACTCATAAAGATTTCAAACCTGCTATTAAAAAGGCAATTAATATTTCAAAAGAAGAAATTGAAAAAATCACATCAAATTCCGCCCTACCTAATTTTCAAAACACTACTGAGGCCTTAGATTTTTCAGGACAAAAACTCGGAAGAATCACAAGTATCTTGTTTAATTTAAATGCGGCAGAAACTTCAAAGGAAATTCAAAAAATAGCAAAAGATATTTCTCCCTGGTTGAGTGAATTTAAAAATGATATGATGTTAAATTCAGATTTATTCAATAGAGTAAAATCTGT
>CATISV010000041.1 GCA_949541125.1 Flavobacterium sp. SCGC AAA160-P02 | reverse complement strand
TTTTTCTCTTTAACAAGTTTTGCAGTTTCTAGAACTTGTCTAACGCCATTAGCATCAGTTGCAACAGGTTTTTCCATGAAAACATGCTTATCATTTTCTACAGCATATTTAAAATGTTGGGGTCTGAAACCTGGAGGTGTTGCTAGTATAACTACATCAGCTTTATCAATAGCTTTCTTATATCCATCAAATCCAACAAATTTATTTTTTTCTTTTACCTCTACTTTTATTTCCCCATCAAGTTCTTCTTGAATTGATTTTAAACTTCCTTCTAACCTGTCTTTAAAGGCATCGCACATTGCAATTAATTCTACATTTTTATCTGCTCTTAATGCTTGTACAGCAGCACCAGTTCCTCTTCCTCCGCATCCAACAACTGCAACCTTTAATTTTTTACTGTAATCAATTTTATTTTTTTTCAATGAAAATGATGGTAGAACTAAACCTCCAGTTATAATTGACGTGTTCTTAATAAATGATCTTCTTTTAATGTTTTTCATAATAGTTATTAATTAAAGTTATCTACCTCTTGGTAGGAAGTTATAAGTTTTTTCTCACCAGGTATTCCAGAAATTGAATTACCATGTTCCATTCCTAAAATTCCTTTATATCCTTTTTCGTGGATATATTTAAATACGTTTTTGTAATTGATTTCACCCGTCGTAGGCTCTTTTCTTCCAGGGTTATCACCAATTTGAAAATATTCAATCTCGGACCAACATTTTTCAATATTAGGAATTAAGTTACCTTCTTGTATTTGTTGATGATAAATATCAAACAATATTTTACATGATTTAGAATTTACAGCCTTACATATTCTGTAAGCTTGAGGACTTTCTGTTAAGAAAAGCCCTGGGTGATCCCTAAAATTTAAAGGCTCCAAAACCATAACAAGATTATGTTTTTCTAAAATATCACATGCAAATTTTAAAGTATCAATAACATTTGCTTCTTGATAGGATAAGTTTAGTCTTAAATCTTTATGTCCTGGAACTACTGTCATCCACTTTGCATTCACTCTTTTAGCAACATCTACAGATTCTTTAATATGTTTTAGAAATTCTTCTCTTTTGTTATTATTACCACTAGCAAGGTTTGGTTCATTCCAATAAATTTTGTGAGCTACAAAAACACCCATACTCATATTTCTTTTGTTAAGGGTGGATCCAATTTTTTCTTGCATTGAAATGGATCTATTTTTCATGCCATTATCCTCAAAAGCTTTAAAACCATTATCTGCCATAAAGTTTAATTGATCAATCAAATCTTTACCTGCTATATTTTGAAACATTCCAAAGTGAGGTGCATAATTCAAATTAAATTTATTTTCAAATAAACCTCCTATGTATTGAGTTTTTGGAAATACTGCTATGGGAGCAGTTGCAGCAATAGTATTAATAAAACCACGTCTTTTCACCTCATCAATTTAGTAATTATTATTGTATCCAGAAATCTTTATAATTTTCTGGAACTTTGAGAGGTCTTACAATTCTAAAACCTAAAAATTGAGCGTCTGTATGCCACCATCTACTTTTAGGAATTTGAGGATCTTGTTTTTTCCAATTTTTATTTGATGGTGTTCTACTAGAACTTCTTAATCTGTAATCACTACTCATCCACGAACCACCTCTTACTACTCTTGGATATAGCTTTTGTGCTTTATTGTAAGGATTATCAGCTATTTGATTTACATAAGAATAATAACTTCTAGGGCTATATTGATCGAGTGTCCATTCTGCTACGTTTCCATGCATATCATGTAATCCCCAATTATTTGGTTTTTTTGAACCAACTTTTTGATACTTGCCTCCACTATTATAATCATACCAAGCATAGTCTGCTAACTCATTCACGTCATTACCAAAACCATAAGCACTTCCACTTCCTGCTCTGCAGGCATATTCCCACTCAGCTTCTGTTGGCAATCTGTAGTAATTTCCTGTCATTGCGGAAAGCCATTCACAAAATTTAGATGCAGCTAATTGAGTCATTGAAATAGCAGGATATCCATTTGAACCCATTCCAAATGTCATGTCAACATATGGTGTTGTAGCACTAGTTACAGCATCAACATCAACATTGATATCATTTCCGTATTTAATTTTTTTTGAGTCTATTTCTCTTTGCATAAAAAGCTGATATAAATCCCAGGTTATTTCAAACTTTCCAATCCAAAAAGAATCAATATAAACTTCATGAACAGGCCCCTCATCTGCAAGTCTATTTTTTTCAAAGTTTGGACTTCCCATTTTAAAAGTTCCAGATGGTAATGCAACCATTTCGAGGTTAAAATCAATACCTGCTATTTTTTGATTATAATCTTTAAAAGTACTTTCTTGAGAGAAGCCAAAAAAGAAAAAAAATAGACAAAAATATCTAACCATTTATGTTAGAATATCATGTTTTATTTCACCAAAAACATCCGT
>CATISV010000040.1 GCA_949541125.1 Flavobacterium sp. SCGC AAA160-P02 | reverse complement strand
TCTGGACGGGACTCGAACCCGCGACCTCCTGCGTGACAGGCAGGCATTCTAACCAGCTGAACTACCAAACCGTTGCTTTTAGCGGAGGCAAATATAAGTCAGTTTTTTAGATTTCCAAATAGAAAAAGTAAAAATTACATCATTTTTCGCCTGCTTAAAAAATACCTTGTTAAGACTTCATTAAAGCCTTGTTGGATATCCACAGGGACATAATCTATCTTGTATTGTAAACAGTTATTTTTTAATTCGTTAAAATACGTATTGATCTTTTTACTATAGTGTTCTTGGATGTTTTCACTAAATAGATTTACTTCTTCTCCTGTTTCAACATCAATAAATTTTTTGGGTGAATTATCAAAATCAAAATTATATTCTGTTTTACCATCAAAGGTGTGAAATAAAACAACTTCATGTTTATTGTATTTTAAATGTCTTAGGGCCTCAAATAAGGACTCTTGAGGACTGTTTGACTGAAACATATCAGTAAATAAAAAAATTAAGGAACGTCGATGTATTTTTTCAGCGATTTCATGAAGATACTGATAGGTTTTAGTGATGGCTTTTGAAGGAGTTATTAGCAACTTTTCTAGTTGATGTAAAATCATCTGTCGATGTCGATCACTCCCCTTCTCTGGAGCATAATATTGGTATGTGTCTGCGTAAATACTAAGCCCTACTGCATCTCTTTGTCTTTTTAAAACCTCTACTAAAACTGCAGCTGCAATTGCCGAAAACCCTATTTTATTGTAGGTGGCTACCCCTTGTTCTTTAACAATAGGATAATGCATAGAAGCAGAATTGTCTATAATAATATGACAGCGAAGATTGGTTTCTTCTTCGTATTTTTTTGTGTATAATTTTTCTGTTTTTGCAAATAGCTTCCAATCAATATGGCGAGTACTTTCTCCTTTATTATATAGTGTATGTTCAGAAAATTCTACAGAAAAGCCATGGAAAGGGCTTTTATGCTTTCCTGTAATAAAGCCTTCTACCACTTGACGAGCTAACAATTCTATATGTAGAATATCTGAACTATGTATCTGAGAAAAGTCAATCATATTTTTCTAAAAATAGATAAAGGCTTGAAAAATAGCAAACCTTTATCTAATGAATTATTGATTACTGATTAGAAATAAAAAAACCTTCCTGTTTCCAAGATGGTTTTATCTGATTTTGAAAAAAAAATCCTCTTCCTATAATGCCGCATCTATTTTTTCTGAATATACATTTTTTGGGGCAACTCCAACTTGTTTATCAACAACTTCACCGTTTTTAAATAACAAAACTGTTGGAATATTTCTAACGCCGTATTTTGCTGCAAATTCTTGATTTGCATCCACATCTACTTTTCCTACAACGGCTTTACCATCATATTCTCCATGGATTTCATCAATAATGGGTCCTACCATTCTACACGGACCACACCAGGCAGCCCAAAAATCTACCAACACCGGTTTATCAGATTTTAAAACGACTTCTTCAAAGGTTGCATCTGTAATTTCTAATGCCATAATACTATTTTTAAACATTTAACTTTAGTAAAAGCAAAAGTAATTAAATATTTTTCTTTACTAAAATGATAAAATAAATTAGTGCTTTAATTAGATTAATAATGTAAATTTGCATTGTATTGTAGAGGAAAAATTTGACTGATTGCAACCTCTTTTCCTGAAATAACTTTCAGAAAACATTAAAATGCTAAAACAGTAATTCAACACTACTTTTGGCAATCAATCAGACTTTTTTAAAAAATAATTTAAAAGAAACACTATGTCATATCTATTCACTTCCGAATCTGTTTCAGAAGGACATCCAGATAAGGTTGCAGACCAAATCTCCGATGCCTTAATTGATCATTTTTTAGCATTTGATCCAGATTCTAAGGTTGCCTGTGAAACACTTGTTACTACAGGGCAAGTGATTTTAGCGGGTGAAGTAAAATCTAAAACGTATTTGGATGTTCAAAACATTGCTAGAGATGTGATCAATAAAATTGGATATACAAAAGGAGAGTATATGTTTGATGGAAACTCTTGTGGTGTTCTCTCCGCAATTCACGAACAATCACCAGATATTAATCAAGGAGTTGATAAAGCCTCTAAAGAAGAACAAGGTGCTGGGGACCAAGGAATGATGTTCGGATATGCAACTGACGAAACTGAAAACTACATGCCTTTAGCATTAGAGCTCTCACATAGACTTCTTATCGAATTGGCATTATTACGAAGAGAAAATAAAGATATAACCTATTTAAGACCTGATTCAAAATCTCAAGTAACCATCGAATATTCTGATCATAACATTCCTCAAAGAATTGACACCATTGTAATCTCAACTCAACATGATGATTTTGATAAAAGTGAAGAAGTAATGTTAGCCAAAATTAAATCTGATATCATTTCCATTTTAATTCCTAGAGTGGTTGCTAAACTACCGCGTAATCTTAAACAATTATTTACTGATCAGATTACCTATCATATTAATCCTACAGGAACCTTTGTCATTGGAGGTCCTCATGGAGATACAGGACTGACAGGCAGAAAAATTATTGTGGATACCTATGGTGGAAAAGGAGCACATGGCGGTGGAGCATTCTCTGGGAAAGACCCTTCTAAAGTAGACAGATCTGGAGCTTATGCAACTCGGCATATTGCCAAGAATTTAGTAGCTGCCGGATTATGTAAAGAGGTTTTAGTACAAGTATCTTATGCTATTGGTGTGGCAGAACCTACCAGTATTAATGTGGAAACTTACGGAACTGCATCTATTGATATGACAGATGGTGAAATTAGTAAAATAGTGGAATCGCTTTTTGATATGCGTCCCTACTTTATTGAAAAGCGTTTAAAATTAAGATCTCCTATATATTCTGAAACTGCCGCTTACGGCCATATGGGGAGAACTCCAGAGATTAAAAAAGTAACTTTTACAAATCCTATGGGCGAGACAATTTCTCAAGAAGTAGAAACCTTTACATGGGAGAAATTAGATTATGTTGAAAAGGTAAAAAAAGCTTTTTCAATTCCTTAAAATTACAATCGAGCTAGTTACAACTGATAGCGAAGTCTTAAACTTATAAATCTTGGCAGAATGAATGTTTCTCTTATGGATCGTGATATATTGTTAACACTTACACTAGTTCTTGAGTCTGTTCCTAGCAAATTACTACCAACCAATTCATATTCCCACTTGGCATCTCTATTTTTTCTATAAGCAAGTGTCATATCCCAAATTTTAAATGAATTTGTGACATTTCCGTTTTGTTTTACTTCATTAAAAGAGAAATCACTTTTAAAGGTTAATGAGTCCCAGATATAAGCATCAAAATTAAAAGAAGGAACATGAGTTACGGTATTAAATTCGTCTCGGTTACTACTAATTTGATCCGTAAATGATAGCCTATATCGTAAAGATACATTAGGTGCTTTGGTAAAGTTGGTTCCTATACTTGTGGTATATGAATGATTGTATAATACATTTTCATTTACATTTCCTTGTAAAAACTGGAAGTTTTTAGAATAATTAAAATTTCCTCCTAAAGAAGTTTTTATTTTTTTAAATGTTTTTCCAATACGTCCTAAAGCTGTAAATGTTTCATTGTCAAAAGGTGAATTCAAATTGGTTCTTATAGATACAACTGATCCCGGTACAAAATTAAAATCCGTACTAATTTGATCAATTGTTTTAGTATAGGACACTCTAGCAAAAACATTACTAGCATTATATAAATTATAGCTTCTATAGAATAAACTAATATTGTGAATACTTGCATTGATTAGGTCTGCATTTCCTGAAAAGAAAGCATTATAATCGTTTGCTACAAGTCCTCTAGCAATTTGATTTACATCGGTAAAATTTACCTGTTGCCTGTAATCAAATGTTAAGCTTTCACTTCGTTTAAATTGCATAATCATTTTAAACTCAGGTAATAATTTCTGAAAGGTATCTTTAAAAAATTCTGTACCATATTGAGTATTGTTTGTATTATAGATATGGGCAGTAACCCCAGGACTAAAAGTAAAAATACCTGCCTTTAATCTATACCTAGCTCCCACATATAAATCGGTAAACTTATACTCTGTATCATTCGTCGTTTGCGGATCAGTTCCAAAAATTGGAGTAGGATCTAAAGTAGCACCTTGATTGTTTAGGACCTGAAAGAATCTAGAGTCAAAGTTTTGCTTGCTTACAATGGTTCCTCCAACAAAATTTAAATTACTTTTCTCATTCAAAATATAGTAATAATCCAATTTTGCGTCTACTTGATTAGACTTAACTCGCCTATTTTGATTTAATTCATAAAAATCTAAATTTCTATCTAACCCAAGGATTGTTGCCGTGCTATCAAAACCATCAGCATCTATATCATCATTATTAGTAGGGTCATTTTCTAAAGAAGCAACATAAAATGGATCTTCATCTTGTAACAGATGTTGCACCTCTAGGGCAAGGATATTTTTTTCATCGAGCGTAAGAAAATAACTTAAATTTTGATTGATTTTATAAGGCGTCGATTTTTCCATTTCTGCAATATCACTTAAAACCAATGAATTAACATTTTCATTAATGCGTTCGTTAGAAAACCTACCTATGACATCGTAATTTAGTTGACTATTGTAATTCTTCTTGTAAATTGAACTAAACTTGAACAAACCCGTATTACTAAATTGATCTGTAGTACTGTTAACAATATCATTTCTAGTAGGGTCATCATTAAAATTTTGCTCTACGATATTTTTCTGACCATTACTATTGCTTGACCAGATTAAAAATCCACTTAAATCCAATTTCTCATTAGGAGAATAACTAAAATTAATGGCACTTAATTTTGTTTCTATTCTGTTGGCGTTTCGAGTATTGGCATTTAAAAAGTTGATGCCAGCGCTTCCTAAACTTAAGTTGGTTCCGTTTGAAGGACTTTGACTTCTAAATCCTCCACTAAAATTTCGTATATCATTTCTATCCAATACAACCTCACCTATATTATTAAGATCTCCGATAACATTAATTGTATATTTTGGAGAATAATAGAAAAGTTTAGGTTGAATAAGGTATAAGCCATCATTTGGTGAATTTCCAAATCCAGCATTGACATCACCAAACCAAAAGTTCTTTTTCCCTTCTTTTAATTTTATATTAAGCGCTATTCTGTCTTCATTGTTCTGAACTCCTCGAAGCTGATTTACATCTCCATAGTTTCTCAAAACTTGGATTTTATCAATCGCATTAGAGGGGATATTTTTGGTTGCTAATTTGGTATCTCCGTCAAAAAAATCTTTTCCATCAATCATTACTTTCTCTACAGCCTTTCCTTCTATTTCTATCTCACCTGCATCATTTACCTCGACTCCAGGAAGTTTCTTTAAAACATCTTCTAATTTCCGTTCTGTTCCGTTTTTAAAGGAATCTGCATTGTAGATGATTGTATCTCCTTTAACAGTAACTGGCATTTTAGAAACAATGGTAATTTCATCCAACATATTATCGTTTTCCATGGTGTAGTTTTTTACCAGGTCTACATCTATTGTTTTTATGAAATCATCTACTGATTTTAAACCGATATAACTGATTTTAATATTGTAGATAGCATTCTTTTTTAAATCAAGTTTATAGAGGCCATTATCATCAGTAAACCCATAAGAAACAATTTTTTTTGTTACAGTATCCAGAGCAATAACATTTGCCATCTCAAGAACTCCAGTGGAATCTTTTACAATACCTGTTAACTTAATTTGTGCACTAGATAATATAGTTGCCAAAAACATGGCAATTGTGATGTATTTTTTCATTGGATTGTTTAAATTGGATTCTTTAATTAAAATCTCCTTCCTGTACCCCTTCTATTTTGAAAGCGTTCTCTAAGTTCTTCTGATTTTTGTTTCATCATTACATCATATTCATCTCTTGAAACTTCTTTTCCTTTAGTTGGTTTTTTTATGGCAACGACCTCCTCTGGGTTAATGACAATTTCTGTACACAACATGGTCGTTCTTCCCACATTAATTTCTAAAATCAATCCAGGTAAGCCCCAGTATCTCTCTGGCCCAGCACTCACTGGAATTTGAGGAGTATACCATGCCGTTATTTTTTGCATCTTAACTGCATCTTTTTTTTCTTTAGCATTTAAAGAATCTTTCTTTGTATTATTTCTTGCTCTTCGACTAAAGATACTTCCCCAATCAATAGTTTTATCAACTCTTTCCATTGTTGCTTTATAACAAAGATATTGACCTATTTGTTTGGTTTCAGTACTCATTTCCCATTGTGGCAATTCCATTTCCTCAACAACTCTAAAACGCTTACTGAATTGTTCTACATCTTCAATCATTTCTTTGTCTTTAAGATGCTTGTATATAGAGCCTTGCCCATTACTTCTTGCCCAACTTGGGCCTGAAGTACCAGGAGCATCTAATTTTACATTTTCTTTAAAGGAAGATTCTAATTGATTGAAACTTAATGTATAGGTTTTTTCTAAAAAGTTTTTAAACCTTGCTTTCATTTGTTTCTTTTGTTGCTCACTCATTTTACCATACCTTGACATGTCAATTGTTGTTTTTGACATATAGGTGGCTTTTCCTTCAAATTTTTTTTGAGAAAAAGTGACAACAGAAAACGAAAAGGCTATTAGGATGATTATTTGTTTCATTGGTTTTGAATTTTGTTTGCTCAAAAATAGTTTTTAATACAATATTTAAGACTTAAAAAAATCCCAAAAGTTTAATATTATTTAAAAACACGAAGCAAAAGTGGTTTTTTACTTAGCTGATTTTAGCTCTAACCCTATTAATTCTCTATCCTAAATAAGATATGACATTTGATAATTTACCATTTATTGAAAATAGCTTTAAAAAGATCCTACTATTAAAATTATCAATATCAAAAGGTTTGGCCAGAAACTGACATTTCTGTGCTTTTAGAGTTCTAAATTTTGATTATCTTTATGCTCTTCTATCCAAACAAATAGATTTTTTAAATTATGCATGTAGCCATCGCCGGAAATATTGGTGCCGGAAAAACCACCTTAACCAAATTATTAGCAAGACATTACAAATGGAAAGCACATTATGAATCCGTTGAAGAAAACCCCTATTTAGATGATTTTTACAGCGAAATGGAACGTTGGTCATTTAATTTGCAAGTATACTTTTTAAATAGTCGATTTCGTCAAATCTTAGAATTGCGAAAAACAGGAAAAAATATTGTACAAGATAGAACCATATACGAAGATGCTCACATTTTTGCTCCCAACCTTCATGCTATGGGATTGATGACCAATAGAGATTATAATAATTATAGTTCTCTTTTTGAATTGATGGAAAAATTAGTGACTCCTCCAGATTTATTAATTTATTTACGAGCAGATATTTCTACATTGGTTAGTCAAATTCATAAAAGAGGAAGAGACTACGAAAATTCTATTAGTATTGATTATTTAAGCAGACTAAACGAACGCTATGAAGCATGGATTTCTACCTACAAGAAAGGAAAACTCCTAATTTTTGATGTAGATCACCTCAACTTTGTAGACAATCAAGAGGATTTAGGCTATGTAATTGACAGGATAGATTCACAAATAAATGGATTATTTTAACATAAATAACATCTACTCTCCCTCCTTCTTTATCTAAATTAGTAAAGTTTCCAACTTTTGGTTTAGCATATAAATACTGCTATTATTTAATTTTTACTTCTTTTTTGTAACATTTATGATTTCTTCCTCGTATAATGTATACAAGTAAGCATATTAATCTTTAAAGAATCTTAAAACCTCGATGAGACAACTTAAAATTACAAAGCAAGTAACAAACAGAGAAACTGCTTCATTAGACAAATATTTACAGGAAATTGGTAAAGTAGACTTAATAACAGCTGATGAAGAAGTAGAATTAGCACAACGTATTAAAGCAGGAGACCAAAGAGCTTTAGAAAAGTTAACAAAAGCCAATTTACGTTTTGTAGTTTCCGTAGCTAAGCAATATCAAAATCAAGGCTTAACATTACCTGATCTTATTAACGAGGGAAATTTAGGGTTAATTAAAGCTGCAAAACGCTTTGATGAAACCAGAGGGTTTAAGTTTATCTCTTATGCTGTATGGTGGATTCGTCAATCCATATTGCAAGCCTTGGCAGAACAATCTCGTATTGTTCGTTTACCACTAAACAAAATTGGATCTATCAACAAGATTAATAAAATGTATGCTTTCTTAGAGCAAGAAAATGAACGTCCACCAAGTGCTGAAGAAATTGCCAAGAAATTGGATATGACGGTAAATGATGTAAAAGAATCTATGAAGAATTCCGGTAGACACGTATCGATGGATGCTCCTTTGATAGAAGGTGAAGATTCTAATTTATATGATGTGTTAAATTCTGGAGAATCTCCAAATCCTGATAAAACTTTATTACACGAATCTCTTCGCATCGAAATTAATAGAGCCCTAGAAACCCTAACGCCACGTGAAGCGGACGTCGTAACCTTATACTTTGGACTAGGAGAACATCAACCAATGACTCTTGAAGAAATTGGTGAAACTTTCGATCTAACTCGTGAGCGTGTTCGTCAAATCAAAGAAAAAGCAATTAGACGATTAAAACATACGTCTAGAAGTAAAATTCTAATGACCTACTTAGGGTAAATGGCTTATTGTGTTTTTATAGAATTTCTAATAAGCTATTGTCAATAAAATATGAAAAACTCTCGAAAAATTTTTGAGAGTTTTCTCTTTTATATCTTTACATTTACTTTGTATTTAAATCCAAACCATATGAATAGATTAATTGCACCCTCAATTTTAGCCGCTGACTTTGGGAATTTACAAAGAGACATAGAGATGGTAAATGGAAGTGAGGCTGATTGGTTCCACATAGATATTATGGATGGAGTTTTTGTTCCGAATATTTCCTTCGGAATGCCAGTTTTAAAGGCCATATCTAAACACGCCACAAAAACAATTGATGTGCATTTAATGATTGTAGACCCAGATAGGTATATTCAAACTTTTGCAGACCTTGGAGCAACTATTTTGACTGTACACTACGAAGCTTGTTCGCATATACACAGAAGTATTCAAGCCATTAAATCTGCAGGAATGAAGGCTGGTATTGCTTTAAATCCACACACACCTATTTCTGTTTTAGAAGATGTAATAGCTGATTTGGATCTCGTCTGTGTTATGAGCGTAAATCCTGGTTTTGGAGGGCAGTCTTTTATAGAAAACACCTATAAGAAAGTACATCAGTTAAAACAACTTATAGAATTTTCTGATGCAAATTGCCTCATTGAAATTGACGGGGGTGTTACGGATAAAAATGCCGTTAATTTAATAGACGCTGGTGCAGATGTTTTGGTCGCAGGAAGTTTTGTTTTTAGAAGTAAGGATCCTACAAAAACGATTGCCAATCTTAAAGGTTTGATTGCATAAGAATTGTATTCAGTTGTTGCTATAAAAAACCAATGAAATAAAATGATTTACCACCAACCAACTTAGTGCTATACTTTTTAAAAATCACCAAACATAATTCTATTTTTTTATAATTTTTTATTACCTTTAGTTAAGCCTTTGTATTAAGGAAATAAACTCACTATCTCCTTCCTTTTAAAAGGTGAAAATCTATCTCCTAATCACTTCCCTACTATAAACAAGCAATAAAGAACACTTGTGTTTATTCTTTGTTATATATGATTAATCTAAAGATCATATATACTGAAATAGACGATAAAAAATAGGCTAACCATAAATAATAAAAATATGTTTTACATAAGAATTAACAAAGTAAAAATCTTGAACAATAGAGAAATGTTAGGAAAAGGTGAAATTCAATTGATGAGTTTTATTACTAAAGGAGAGTCTGATTTTCCTATGCTAGAAGATTTTTTTAACACCAATAATAGAATGGCAAAAAGAAAGTTTATAAAACTAGCAATTGAAAAAGTGCTCAGTTCAAGAATTTTAATGCCTATTCAAAAATTTAAAGATAATCAAGAAATTTTTTTTGGAGATACTGGCTACATTGTCTATCAATCAGAAACAATACCAGAAAATTTAAACTGGATGTTTTTAGCAATAGAACTTGACCAAAAGACTCGAAGTAATGCAGAAATCTTAAGTTTATTACTAACGGATAATACGATCACTGAGGTTGTAGATTCAATGGCTACTATTGCTGATGTTGAGAACCCTATAATAAATGCAATCACCAAATTAACAACTTTCATTGCCAAAGCAGTAACCGAGATATTCAAAAATGATCGAGATGATCAGGCAGGGTTATTTCTTGCCTCCTTCATTAGAAAAGAGGACTATCCTTTTGGAAAGAGAGATAAAAAAAATGTACCCGATTTAACAGCGAATATGTTGATTGATTATACCATTTTTGGATACACAAATCCCTAAAAATTTATGCAAGCTTAACTTGATAAATAATTTACTGTAACTGATTATTAAAATATCTTTTTTTATTTTTGTTAAAATCTTAAATAGGTTATGATTAAAAAAACACAAGTGTTCCTATTGTTAATTTTCATTTTGATCTCTTCGCAATGTAAAACAGATGATGAAGATGAGTTACTACCAACATGTGTAGATACTTCGTTGATTGATTTAGATGCTGTTTGCACGGAAGAATATGCTCCTGTGTGTGGCTGCAATGGAATCACCTATGACAATGCTTGTGAAGCATTAAACTATGCTGGTGTCATCGCTTATTCTGGTGGAGCATGTTATTGATTTAAAAATGAGAAAAGTATATTCATTATTAACACTTCTATCCATAGCAATTAGTTGTGATCAACCACAAAAAAATTCATCTCTTAAAAACCTGGAAGACATAAAGCAAATCAACTCTAAAAATGGGAGTGATAAAACAAAAAATAATTACGAATCTGAAGAGTCAAAGGAAATGTGGTTATTTGTTCATACAGCGAATCAGGCTAAAGTAATTGGGAATAATATATTACTCCCTGTAACACGAGATATCTTTGCTTTTACCGATAGACCTTTTCGCAAGTATCGTTATATGAAAGGAGATAAATTTACCCTACTTTGGACTGATGGGAATAGTTTTAATACCGATCCACCTAATGGAGTTTTTACCTGGGTTAGTGATGGTCAAATAAAGGAAGTGGAAGTTATTCTTAACAATGCTATATTTGATGGTAAAACTATAAGTTATTCGATAAAAAAATTAAACGGATCACTGCCTGATAGTTTATTAAATAACACAAGCTTATTTGTGGATTATTATGCAACACTAGCTAATACGGGAGCCAGATCTTTATAGGAATAATATCGAGAATTAAAAATATTCTTTTTTAAGATTTTATAATTAATTCGATTATAGTATATTTAAAGATAATTTAAAACCAATAAAAATGAAAAATTTATTTGCATTATTAATCATAACAGCTCTTTTTGCTAGCTGCGAACAAAACGCAAAACCTCAAACAGATACTAATCCGATGTCTGGTTATATTCTTGGAAATGATATGCATACTCAGGCCGCAGAAAAATTTATGAAAGCTTATACAGAAAATGACATGGAAAGTGCTAAAGACATCTTCTCTGAAGATGCTGTATTTTCTGTTAATGATACAGAAATGAGTGTAGATGATATGATGGCTGGCTTTAGTTCTGGACATCAGTATTTTGATAATATTTCTCATAATAATGTAGATACTGCTACGATGTATTATAATGATGGAAGTATATATACTAACGTTTGGTACGATTGGAGCGGAAATATTAAAGCTACAGGAGAAACCCTAGAAGCCAGAGGCTACGCATGGTTTAAATGGGAAAATGGTAAAGTTGTTGAAGCCTATAACGCTTTTGATCCAACCGCTTATAATGCTGTCATGAATTCAGAGTCTAGTGAATAACGTATCTAAATACTCTGTTCTATCCTTATTTATTCAATATTTGTGAAAAAAATCTTCCTAGTACTTCTATTTATTCCTCTTGTTTCTTTTGGACAAGAAAAGCCTAATAAAAAAAACGGCTTGGAAAATTTGTTGAAAAAAGCAGAAGAATTAGTAGGAAAAATAGGCTTGGATAACAACAACAAAGAAAAAGATCAAACTGATAAAAATTTAGAAAATAAAATCATTCGTCTTTGGAAAGATTATAGCAAAGCCTTCGAATATAAAGATTATGAAAAAGTAGCCTCTTTCTTTTCCTATCCATCAACTTTTGGAATTTCTTCAACTCCTTATACTTTTAAGAACAAGAGTGAACTCATCAAAATGTATAAAACCATTAGAGAAGTTAGTATCCAAGAAGGATATAAATACTCACTTTTAGAGGACTATGAATTTTTTAGATTTTCAGAAAACATCTGCTTATTAAAGGCAACTTACAGTAGGTTTGATGCTAATTACACAAAAATTTATACTGGAAATGGGCTTTATTTTTACAAAAAAATAGATACCGAATGGAAAATGTATTGTGTAGACTCTTTGTAAAAAGTGAACGGGTATTCAAAATTTAATTTTAAACAAATAAAAAAGCCCAGTTATAACTGGGCTTAAAGTTTAGAGTATCCTTATAGTTAAATTTTACATCAATACAATTCTCAATTTCTTGACGAATAAACTCCTTGGGTACATATTATATAATTCACAGCTAAAAAAGGTTGTCTATTATTAAACGTTTTTTATTGGTTCATAGTTACAAATTTAAATGCTTCGTCTAATTGCGAAACATCAAAATATTGTTCCTTTTCGCCACTTTTTAGACTTTGAAAAAATAAATTATCAATTGGCACTAAGGTCTTTAGAATTTTTGAATGTCCGACAATTGCAAGATTTCCAAGGTTCTTAAATTTTCTAATTACAAAAATAATATCCTCGAAAAAAGCTTTGAACTCTGTTTGTGATATTATGTATCCATCGACTTTCATTAAAATGTTTACTTTTTTATATCCCAAGTCTAGTTTTTCCTTAAAAAGCTTTTGAGCTAGTTTTTCATCTGCTTCTGTAAAACCTCCAGTTATCTCAAATGCCAATGCATTTGATTCTAGTATTTTTATTTGTTTGATCATAAACTTAAATTTTATTATTACTAAATTTACAACATATTATTTTATTAATTGTAATAATAAATTATGAAAAAAATTATTCTTGTATTATTTGTTGTCTTTATTGTTTCTTGTCAAAATTCTAAACAAGAGGAATCAATTATATTGTCTCCAACCGCTGAAGCTATAAAAAATTATAAAATTAATTTTCAATGGAGCGAAGGGTACGAGGCCTGGTCTAAAGTTCCTACTACGGAGGATTATCATATGGTTGCGCCTAACCTTGGATTGGAGGCTACTGGTCCTGAAGAAATTGAAAAAATCATCTTTGGATTTGTTTCAGAAACCGAATTAAAACAAGAACTTGTGGATATCGTAGAACTTGGAAATTATATTACCTGTTTTCTTAAACTTACCACCAAAACAGGAGAAGTTTTTGATGGTGTGGAGGTTTTTCAAGTCGATGATGAAGGAAGAGTTACCAAAATTTGGGCCCTATAGTAAGCATGTCTAAGTATAAAAATTGGTTTATCCTCGCCATGATTATTGTGCCTATTGTTGGATTATTATTTGATATATATGCATTATTTTTATTCATTCCTTTGGGATTCTTCTTTAAACGTAAATCAAATATTTAAGAAGGATATGAATACTTCTTTCTTATAAAGAATAAAAATTTATTATGTATTTTGTAAATTGATTCTACATAAAAAATATCTCATGAAGCGGTTAAAAAAAACATCAAAAATTGCAGAAATTATAGGTTCTTTAGGAATTGTTATTAGTTTGGTTTTTGTTGCAATTCAATATGAAAAAAACTCCGTTGCACTAAAAACCTCTACCGCGAACTCAGTAAATACTAATATTGCGAATTGGTACTCATCCATAGCGGATAATTCAAACACTTCTGAAACTTTAATTCGTTTCTTGGAAAATCCAGAATCTGTTTCAACATCAGAACGATTCCAAGCAATTATGAAGTTACATTCACTTAACTTACATCTTCAAAATGCGTTTTATTTAGAAAAAAATGAAGTTCTAGATTCAAGTCTAAGAAAATCAATAACAATGGCTATCTATAGCGGATTAAACCAGCCTGGATTCTACGTTTTCTGGAAAATTAGAAAAGAAACCTACACCGAAGAATACCAAGAATTTGTTGAGGAAATTATAGCTTCTGAAAGAAAAAAAACACTAGAAAAATTATTTGAAAAAAAAGATAGCTGACAACAATTCTTAATAAATTAATTCAAATAACACTATTTAATTAATAAAGGTATATCATCAATAATTTATGAATAAAGTAAGGACGAAATGACTACCATATAAATATGATTTTATACATTTATAAAGATAATTTTAAAATTATAACAAAATGAAAAAAATACTATTAATATTCTTCGCCATTAGTATGGCGAGTTGCGTAACAAAAACACAAAATTCCAACGGTTTTGTTAATGGAGCTGATTTCAAAGTTCAAATGGGTAGTCAGGAATCAGTAGAATTGTTTAAAGCACTTGATAGTGCATGGGCAAGTTTAGATTATACTAAGTTAAAAGGATTTATTTCTGATGACGCTGTTATGAACTTTGAAGATGGAACAGTTGCTATTGGAAGTGAGGCTTTTATTACTAAAATTCAAAGCGAAGTTGAAGAAAAAATTGAGCAAGGGGAAGTCTACGAATGGACAACCGATTATGCGTTTGCCCTGTCATTAGAGGGGGCTACTGAAAGTGACCCTTTATATGGAGATTGGGTAAATGCTCAATTTACCTCGAAACAAAACAATCCAGATTCTGAAATTGCAGGTGAGATCTTTTATGAATTTTACCAGGTAAGAAATGCTAAGGTTGTAAGTTGGACTCAATTTAAAAAGACTGTTTTAAAAAAATAACCCTCATATTATAAAAATGTATAAGCTTAATGAATTGTAATTCATTAAGCTTTTTTTATTACTACTTATTTTTTAACCGGAAATAACTTTGATACAAATTCAAGTTCTATTAAGGTATAAAATACAGAATCTGAAGCTTTTAGAAGACACTTTTCAATCAAAAATTCATTGTTTTTAAAATTTCATTAACATAAGTTACAGTCAAAATTATCTAGTTTCACAAAAAAATTTGATTTTGTATAGATTTAATACTAATGATTTTTTGGTAAGAATCCCTTTATTTATTATTTTTTTTTGGTTTGGGTTCTTAAAAATAATTGAGGTATCTCCTGCCCAAGAATTGGTAAAAGATACAGTTTTTTGGATGCCTTTTTTTGATGCTGCTATCTGGACAATAATTATAGGTTATTGGGAGGTTTTCATCGGTATCTGTTTTTTATTCAATCGAACCACATTCCTTGCAATGATTATGTTGTTAGTTCAAATGACTGGAACTTTTCTTCCTCTTGTTATTTTACCAGACATCACTTTTCAAAATTCAAATCCTTTACTACCAACTCTTGAGGGACAATACATAATAAAAAATATTATCATTATTTCAGCCGCACTTATTGTTGGCAGAACACAACTTAAATTTAAACTTGACTATTTTAAAAGAAATTCTTGAGTGTTTTATAAAAATAGAACTAACTTAATATCAAATGAAAAATTTAATTATTATTGGTCATCCTGATAAAAATTCTTTTTGTTACAATGGAATTTTTTTGACTATTAAAAGTGTTTTACAAAAAAATAATCAAGAGACAAAAATTATTGATCTATACAGAGACAGCTTTACTAGACCCCGAAATAAACTAATATCAAAATATAAAGAATTGGTTACATGGTCTAATAGAATTTATATTATTTCACCAGTTTGGTGGTTTAGATTAACTCCAAGAATGGAAATTTTTTTTGATGAGGTTTTTACTCCAGGATACGCCTATAAATTTATTAATATTACAAAAATATATGCTTATCCAAAACCATTATTAAGATCTAAAAAAGTAAGAACATATATTACTCATGGAGCACCAGCACTACCTGTATTGACAATTTACTTAAATTCTGTAAAACTTAGATTAGTTATGGGTGTCTATACTTTTGTTTTTGGCTGGAGGTTTTCTCTTTTTTCAAAAACGAAACAATTCTGGTCAGTTCCTTTTGTCTCAGAAGAAAAGAGAAAAAAATACATTAAATCTGTTGCAAATGATATTGAAAAAGATATCGATAGGGGTTAATTTTCAATTATAAAAAAATTTTATTTAAATTTCATATTATTTTTAATTTAATTAATTTTTAAAATGAAAAAAATTTTATTTAAGTGGTATGCAGTGATTTTTGCTTTCATTTGTTTATTGTATTCAGTTGGTCTTGGTTTAATGGGTAATGTTGCAGAGGCACAGTATTCTGCCCATTGGCCAGGAACTATATTATTATTTTCGATAGCTGTCAATCAGATTCAAAATAAAAGACCATGAGTATATTAATGTTTATAATAGGATTTATAATATTTTCTTTATATCTATTTTTTCTAATTTGGAACATTTCATACAATACAAAAAAACAAAGAGAAGAAAATTATCCAAGGAATGATGAGGCTAATACAATTGATTATGATGGTGGTGGTAATTGGGGCAGAATCCCCAAAAAACCTCTGAAAAGAAAAAAAATAAATAATATTATATAATTTCAAAGTATTATAACTAGGTAAACCAGGGATGCTTTCCAAACTGATTTTTTTGAACATTTGTATCATTTTCTGCTACCCATTTGATTCCATTCAAAACAGAAAAAAGATATTTCTTTAAGCTTGGCCTAATAATAAAGTAAAACACAAAAGGGCGGAAAATAGAGTATATTTTATCAGACGTATATGGTATAATACTAATTTTCAATTTAGCTCCCTCGTTATTAGGATTTATGATCCATTTTACATAGGATTTTTTGCCTTTCTCCCTGCCAACAAGTAAATCGTAACCTATCTCGTTTTTCCAATTTTTAAAAATTCTAATATACTTAAGACCATTATTGTATACCAACAAATCTTTTTTAATTTTGTTATCCTTTATCTCCAAAATGGTGTTTTTTTTACAAAAGGGGTGAACTTTTTCCAGATATTTTGGAGTAGATATAAGCTTCCATACCTTTTCACTTGTTGATTTAATAAAAACTTCGGAAGTAACTTTATAAAACAATATTTCTAAATTTATCAAGGAGTAAAATTAATCAATATTGAATTAAAAATAAATTATAAAATATATTAGAAAACTAACAATCAAAAATGTATCTTTAAAAATTATGAAACATAAACTAATTATTATAGGTCTTTTGTTCTTTTGTATTTCTTCAATAGGACAAACAAAAAATGCTTTTTACAATAGTGGAAATAACTCAACCACAAAAAAATATGTTGGTGCCTCTTGGCTTAAAGGAACAATTATTTTATCAGACGGAAGCGAACTTAATGGCCAAGTAAGGGGCTATTCATATAAAGGAAATGATATCAATTCTTTTCGTTATCGCTCTAAAAAAGGAGATAAAGCCATAACCATCAAAGCTGATATGTGCGAGTTAATATCATATGATGGTTTAATAATTCTTTCACTACCAAAAAATTTAAAGAAAAAATCAGGAAAACGCAGGTTTTATGTAGCTCTTTACCATGGAGAACACCTAACCATTTTTCAAAATCCAAAAGCGCAAGTTTCGGAAAGCGGCTATGCATCTGCTTCAGGAAACAATGCTATTTCGTTTAATGAAGGCCAGATGCTAAGTTTTCTAGTGTTAAAAGATGGCGAATTCTCCAAGCTTACAGCTTTAAACTTCAGAAAACAAATGAAAAAAATAACTTCTGATAATAAAAAGTTCATGGAACGTACCAAAGATAAAAGATGGTTTAAATATGATAATATTTATAAAATAGCACATTTTTATAATCAAACTAAAAATTAATTCTCTCCTTTCTTATGAAACCTCTGTTAGTTTTATTTAGTCTATTGGTATTTAATATTCTCCAAGCACAAGAAAAAAAATCAGTATTCAAATATGTTATAACAGATGAAAAAAAGGCCATTGTAGGCATTAAGTCTAAGATGAATTCATCGGCATTTATTTCAAATAGTCTTACTGCTGCTGAAAATTACGATTTGGTTTATGATTTTATTTCTAAGAAATATGAATATCCCGAGGATATTATACTAAACACTATTCCATCAGAAAAAATTGTTATTCAGGAACTAGCACAAGGTTTGTACGAGACAAAATCTATGGGGTATACAAAAAACTTTGATATACGCTACAATATGATTTTTTTGACAAAAGATGGAAGTATTGAATGTATTATAGATAAAATGCTAGTGGGAAATACTGCAGCGATGACGCAAAATATGGAGACCCAGTGGAACGAGATAGATGGTCTTTATTTACATCGTAAAAATGGGAAACCAAAAAAGTCCATGAAAGGTATCACAGATGTGAATATTGAAAATTATTTCAATTCGATTTTGACTTTGTTGAAATCCTAAAACCAACTTGAAAAATTCAAATTAACACTCATTGATTCTTGAGGCTTACTGTCACTGCTTGTCCACTATAAGTTTCAAAATAAAGCCAATCGTATTCTTTGCTATAATTAATATTTCGTAATTTACCTTCTACCAAACCTTGTTCTCCAGTTCCCATAAAACCAACCCCATTCTCTTGAGGCTTAGTAGTAAAAGAGCTAATAACTGTGTAAAAACCAATAATTGCAAAAACTAACAACGTAACATCTTTTATTTTATTCATTTTATATTTATTTAAGTGAATCTCAAATATACGAAGAGTTAAATATCTTTTGCATTAACCTCAACAAGCTAGCATAGAAAATTTATCTATTAGCTTTAAATATAAAAACCCCTAGATTTCAGTAAGGGTTTATATCTTTTTACGGGTTTGGTCAATCCGGTTTACATTTCGTGAAGTTGGGAGCGTTTGCTGGTGTTAAAGATGCATTAGTCCTAAAATCTCCACAACTTGTAACATTAACTACACTCCAATTAGCGATATATTGATTGAAATCAGTAGCATAACCAAACATACTTCCCATATTAGTAACATTATTTACATCCCAACCTAATAGTGCTTGATTAAATGATGTTGCATTATTAAACATATAACTCATATTAGTAACGTTACTTACATCCCAATTATCAATTATTTGGTTAAAAGAAGTCGCATAAAAAAACATTGCATTCATATCAGTTACCTTACTCACATCCCAATCTCCAATAGGTTGATTAAAAGAAGTCGCATTCTCAAACATACTTTTCATATCTGTAACGTTGCTTACGTCCCAAGAATCGATATTTTGGTTGAAAGAAGTCGCAAAAAAAAACATTCCATTCATATCAGTTACCTTACTCACATCCCAATCTCCAATAGGTTGATTAAAAGAAGTCGCATTCTCAAACATACTTTTCATATTTGTAACGTTGCTTACATCCCAGGAACTTATATCTTGGTTAAAAGAAGTGTCTAGAATCAACGAACTCATATTAGTTATTTTAGTTGTAACCACTTTAGTTACGTCATCTCCATTACGAATCATTGCTTTTAAAGTAGTTAGGTCTACAATAACGTAACCAATACCATTTAATACACCTTCACTACCCACTAATGCATCAGCACTTGCTTTTATAGTCACTCCATTTTTTGCCAAGTATACCTTTTTCTGTTGCGCAGATAGACTAATTCCAATAATTAATAATCCAATTGTAAGTAGTTTTTTCATTTTGTATTTATTTAAGTGAATCTCAAATATACGAATCCTTACATTTCATTATGCAAGGGTTTGTATCTTTTACGGGTTTGTTTAATTCGGTTTACATTTCGGAAAGTTAGCTGCGTATTCTGCTAATAGAGGTGTATCTATATAAATATAACGACATCCTCTAACATTACTCGTATTCCAATTTCCAATAGGTTGATTAAAAGAAGTCGCACTACTAAACATATAGCTCATATCAGTAACCTTACTCACATCCCAATCTCCAATAGGTTGATTAAAAGAAGCAGCTTGATTAAACATACCATTCATTTTAGTAACATTACTTACATCCCAGGAACTGATATCTTGGTTAAAAGCAATAGCATTATTAAACATACTATTCATACCAGTTACCTTACTTACATCCCAAGAACCTATATCTTGATTAAAAGAAGTCGCATTACTAAACATATTAATCATATCAGTTACATTAGTTACATCCCAAGAACTTATATCTTGGTTAAAAACAGTAGCATTATAAAACATACTAAACATACTGGTTACATTACTTACATCCCAAGAACTTATGTCTCCATTGAATTCTGATTTATCCATAAAGGCTTTATTCATATCAGTCACACCGCTCACATCCCAATTTTTCATTGCACCATACTTACTTTTAGTGCACATCCCATCTTTTGGATTAGTAGATAGACAATCATCTATAGCTTGTTGAAAATTGGCATCTGTCAATTGAGCATAAGATATTGTAGAAAATGTAATTGTTAATAGTAAGAGTAGTTTTTTCATTTTGAATTTATTTAAGTGAATCTCAAATATACGAATAGTCAAATATCTTTTTACTTTTG
>CATISV010000039.1 GCA_949541125.1 Flavobacterium sp. SCGC AAA160-P02 | reverse complement strand
TCTCCTTCATACCAAGCGACAAATTGTCCTTCTTGAATAGCAGATTGAGGATCCTCAAATTCTATAAAAACCCCATTTTCTACTTTATATAAAACAGCAGATTTTAATGGCTGTCTGTACCGAATTCTTGCCTTTACTTTCATCGATTCGTGAGGTTGTAATTTTAAATCTTCACGAATCCAGTGTTCTTCATCGTTGGATACGAATAAAATATTTCTAAACAAGCCTTTGTGATTTTTACCTTCTCCAGTGTAAATAATATTCTTATTTACATCAGTTTCAATTACAAACAAAGGTTTTTTAGTACCACCAACAGCAAGGCCTTTTCGTTGACCTTTAGTGAAAAAATGTGCTCCTTGGTGATTGCCTACCACTTTTCCATCTTTATGTTCATAGTTATATTTTGTAGCATAAAATTCTAATTCTTGTTCTTTATTTAAAAAAACTGGAATTTCTCTTGTATAAATAGGTGATTGATCATCAATCTGAACAATCTCACCTTCTTTTACTTGTAATTTTTGTTGTAAAAATTCTGGTAAACGTACTTTTCCTATAAAACATAATCCCTGAGAATCTTTTTTACCAGCAGTAATTAATCCAGCTTTTTTTGCAATATCTCTAACCTCTGGTTTTGTTAACTCACCAATTGGAAATAAGGCTTTTGACAATTGTTCTTGAGATAATTGACATAAAAAATAAGATTGATCTTTGTTAATATCTACTCCTGCTAATAGTTTATAAACAGTTTTTCCATCAACCATTTCTTTATCTTTTCTGCAATAATGTCCCGTAGCTACATAATCTGCTTTTAGGCTCAACGCTATATCCATAAAGACATCAAATTTAATTTCACGATTGCAGAGTATATCAGGGTTAGGAGTTCTTCCCTTCTCATATTCATCAAACATGTAGTCAACGATTCGTTCTTTATATTGTTCACTTAAATCTACAACCTGAAATGGAATCCCTAATTTCTCAGCAACAATCAAAGCATCATTGCTATCTTCCAACCAAGGACATTCATTAGAAATTGTGACAGAATCATCATGCCAGTTCTTCATGAAAAGACCAATGACATCATATCCTTGCTCTTTTAATAAATATGCCGTAACACTGCTATCAACACCTCCTGAAAGACCTACAACTATTCTTTTCATGTATTCTCATCTAATTCGACTACAAATTTACGAAAATGCTAGCGAAATCATATGGAAAGCATGGATCTATTTCTTATCCAAGTATAGGGGTAAAAACAATGGTACATAAGGTTTTAATTAAGGATAATTATTTATTTTTAGGAAGATTTTTTTGAAATTTATTTGCATTCTTTATTTCTTTTTTAGAGACGATTTTACCCCCAATATAATATTCCCATTTACCATACCTAACTCCATCTTTATATATTCCTTCCTCTTTTAAATTGCCATTTAATTCAAAATATTTTCCTTTACCATTCAAGACATCTTTAAAATAATTGACCTCTTCTATTAAAACTCCTTTATCTGAAAATTTTTTAGATACACCATTTTTATTTCCATTAACATATTGAGTAGTTTCTAAAACCTTTCCATTCTTATAATAATTAATTAATTCACCCTCCAATTTCCCATTCTTGTATGTTTCTTCAGAGAATAAATTACCATTTGGAAAATAATATATCCACTTTCCTACTCTATCTCTTCCAACCATATTACCTTTTGTTATTAGTTTTCCGTCTATATTAAAATAACGGACCTTGGCAGAATCAGATGTTGCTGAAAAATCTTTGATAATAGTTGGATGTTTAGAGCTAGAAATATCATAGTATTTAAAGATTCCAACCTCTTTTCCATTAACAAATGTTCCTATATATCGTATTCGTTTATTTGAATAGTATTTTTTCCAAACACCTGTTCTTTTTTTATTTTTAGTAAACTGATTAATCTTTTGTGCTTTTGCAGATGATAAACCTATAAAAACAAGTAATAAAAAGAACAGAAAAAAGATTCCTTTTGTCTTTAGCATCCATTTATTTTTTATATATAAATATACATTTTTATTTAAAATACCTAGTATATAGCTTTTTAGAAAAAAATCAATATCAATAATGGACAAGGATATAGCGCTATTAAATGAATTGTTATTGATCCCTCAGAAAAACATGAAAAAAGCATTTAGTAAATCTAAGTAATTGAGTATTTTTGTTTTAAAGAACTCAAGACCAACGATGAATATTACAGAATTAAATGCCATCTCCCCAATTGATGGTCGATATCGTAACAAAGTATCGAAGTTAGCAAATTATTTTTCTGAGGAAGCCCTTATCAAATATAGAGTTCTTGTAGAAATAGAGTATTTTATTGCTCTATGTGAAGTTCCATTGTCTCAATTATCAGATTTTGATAGCTCTCTATTTACTTCCTTAAAAAATATATATAAAAACTTTAGCTCTAATGATGCCCAAAAAATTAAGGAGATTGAAAAAGTAACAAATCATGATGTAAAAGCAGTCGAATATTTTATCAAAGAAAAATTTGATGCATTGGGCTTAGAAAAATTCAAAGAATTTATTCACTTTGGATTGACCTCACAAGACATTAACAATACAGCGATTCCTCTATCCATTAAAGATTCCATCAACGAGGTGTATTT
>CATISV010000038.1 GCA_949541125.1 Flavobacterium sp. SCGC AAA160-P02 | reverse complement strand
TTTGCTGACAAAAATAACGGAATTATTATAGGAGGTGATTATTTAGAACCCAATAAAAACTTTAGTAATAAAGCCATAACAAATGATGGTGGTAAAACGTGGACCCTAGTTGCTGATGGAAAAAACCCCTCTTATAAAAGTTGTGTTCAATATGTTCCAAATACTGATGGAAAAGAAATATTTACTGTCGGAAAAACAGGTATTTCCTATTCCAATGATGCTGGTCATACATGGAAAGAGCTTAGTAAAGAAAGTTTTTATACCATTCAGTTTGTTAATAGAAATATGGCATGGTTAGGCGGAAATAACAAAATAGGAAAACTAATACTTGAGTAATCAATGAGAGTTTTAATTATTATTATTATTTGTATTCTATGTATTAGCTCCTGTAATTCAAAATCAGATTTATTAAACGATTTACAATGTGCTTCAGAGCGCTTTTTAAATCTTGAAAAAATAGAAGATGTAAAGAAATTATTTATTGTTGAGTTTCCAGATACCTGGAAAACAAATTTATATTATGATAAAAACCAATCATCGATATATACAGCAGATACAACAAAACAATTAACGGAAAGTATGTTACTTGACATAACCTATGTTTCTAAAAAATTAACTTTTGACACCATTTTTGTTAAGAAATTTAAAAATAATTTAAAAAATCAAGGCCTACTGGAAAAGACACCTAGATTTCTAGCTTTTCAAAACAAAAAAGCGTATTATTCTAGAGCCATTGGTAATAAAAGAGGTTTTGATTATCAAATATCCAATCTTTTTATCAAGGTAAATCAAAACAATTATATCCATGCAAAAATTGAAGTCTATGGTGATTCTTTAGTTGATCAAAGAATTTGTAGCGGCCTTCAGTTGATTGAAAAAATACAATACTAAATAAGTATGAATAAAGACCATATTATCAAAAGATTTATTAGTTATGTAACTATTGATACGGAATCTGATCCAAATAACCCAGAATTTCCTAGTACTAGCAAACAATGGGATTTAGCCAAAATATTAGAAAAAGAACTTATTAATATTGGAATGAGCGAGGTATCCCTTGATGAAAACTGTTATTTGATGGCTACCTTACCTAGTAATATTGATTATGATGTTCCTACCATTGGTTTTGTGTCTCATATAGACACTTCACCAGATTTTACAGGAGCGAATGTAAGTCCTAAGATTCATAATGATTATGATGGAGGGGATATCCTATTAAATAAAGATAAAAATATTGTACTAAGCCCTTCCTATTTTGAGGATTTATTGAAGTATAAAGGACAAACAATTATTACAACTGATGGGACAACTCTTTTAGGAGCAGATGATAAAGCGGGTATTACAGAAATTGTTTCAGCAATGGAATATTTACTCAATCACCCAGAAATTAAACATGGAAAAATAAGGATTTGTTTTACGCCTGATGAAGAAGTTGGCAAAGGAGCACACAAATTTGATGTAGATAGATTTGCAGCAGACTGGGCATATACGATGGATGGCAGCCAAATAGGTGAATTAGAATTTGAAAATTTCAATGCAGCTGCAGCAAAAATTACAATTACGGGAAAAATTGTTCACCCAGGATATGCAAAAGGAAAAATGATTAATTCTATGACCATTGCAAGTGATTTTATCAATAGACTACCCAAAAAAGAAGTTCCAGAATCTACTGATGGTTATGACGGTTTTTTCCATTTACATCATTTGGAAGGAAAAGTAGAACAAACAGTTTTGCAATATATAATCCGTGATCATGATAAAGAATTGTTTGAAACTAGAAAAAAATTAATACAGGATATTGCAATTCAAATGAATAAAGAATTAGGGAATGACGCAATTATGGTTAATCTGAAAGATCAATATTACAATATGAAAGAAAAAATAGTTCCTGTTATGCATATTGTGGATATTGTGGAAGAAGTAATGAAAGATGTAGGAATTAAGCCCCTAGTAAAACCCATAAGAGGAGGAACAGATGGATCCCAGTTATCTTATATGGGCCTTCCCTGTCCTAATATTTTTGCAGGAGGTCATAATTTTCATGGTCGATATGAATTCATTCCTGTAGAATCTATGATTAAAGCAACTGAAGTAATTATAGGTATTGCAAAAAAAGTCGCTAATAAATATAAACCTTAGGAGAGTTCTGGGTGTCTTCCTTGCACTCCTTTAAAATAGGAATGAAAATATTCAAAATCCTTTTCTTTGCTGTCGGTAGTATAGTAAGGCTCAGAAATTTTAATTTGTTTATTTCTGAAATCTAAAGTAGCCATTACAATAGGTACATTTGCTCCTTTTGCAATATAGTAAAAACCTGTCTTCCATCGATCTACTTTTTTCCTTGTTCCTTCTGGAGATATCCCTAAACGAAACTGATCTTTAGAGTTAAAAATATCAACAATTGCGTCTACTAAATTATTTTTTTTACTTCGATCTACAGGCGTACCTCCAAGAGCTCTGAAAAACCAACCAAAAGGTCTTTTAAACAAAGAGTTTTTACCAATAAAACGAATATTTTCACCTGTACTGTTTCTAGCTAAAATAGCAATTGGAAAATCTTTCCAGCTTGTATGAGGAGCAGCGATGATAACATATTTTTGTATGTGACTAGGAAAATTACCGATTAATTTCCATCCTAAAAGACGAGTAAATATAAATTTTGAAAATCTTTGCATTGTCAATTTTAAAAGTTCTAAATTTAATAACTTATTTTTGAATGATGATAGATTTATTTATTTACTTAATAATAGCAATTTTTAGTATTCTTATTGGTTTCTTTTTAGGTAGAAACTCATCAAGACTAAGGTTTCAAAAAGAACAAGCAACCTTACAAGAAAGAAATTCGATTTTAAATCAAACAATTCAAGAAAGTTTTGATGAAATAAAAACGTCCCAAGTTGAAAAAGAAACATTGATTTCTGAAAAAACCCGTTTGGAAACAGAATTAAAAAATCTACAACTTACCATTTCCAAGAATAATCAAGAATTGGAGAAACTTCAAGAAAAGTTTACGAAAGAATTTGAAAACTTAGCAAATAAAATTTTGGAGGAAAAGTCTAATAAGTTTACAGAACAGAACAAACGCAATATCACAAATATATTAACACCCTTAAAAGAAAAAATTGAAGGTTTTGAAAAAAAAGTATCGGAATCTCAAAAAGAAAGTATTGGTATGCATTCTGCTCTAAAGGAACAACTGAACAATTTAAAAGATCTTAATGTACAAATGAGTAAAGAAGCTGTCAATTTAACAAATGCTTTAAAAGGTGATAGCAAGGCTCAAGGAGATTGGGGTGAAACACAATTAGAAATCCTTTTAGAGAGAGCTAACCTGACTAAAGAGATTCATTATACAACTCAGGGAGGATACAGAGATGATGAAGGAAGATTAAAAAAACCTGATTTTATCATAAACCTACCAGAAGGGCGTCATTTAATTGTAGATTCTAAAGTCTCTTTAACAAACTATGAAGCCTATTTTAATGAGGAGGAAGAGGAAAACAAAGAACTTCATCTTAAAAAGCATGTTGAAAGTATTCGTAAACATATCAAAGAATTAAGTGAAAAGAAATACGAGTCCTTATATGAAATCAACACCCCTGATTATGTATTGATGTTTGTTCCAATAGAACCTGCATATTTATTGGCTTTAAACAATAATAATACATTATATTTAGAAGCTCTCGATAAGAATGTAGTATTAGTCTCTACCTCTACCCTCTTGGCTACTTTAAGTACAGTTTCATCTATGTGGCGTCAAGAAAACCAGAAGAAAAATGTATTAGAAATTGCCCATCAAGCAGGTAGATTATATGATCAATTTGTGAGTTTAACAGAGGATTTAATTAAAGTAGGAAATCAGTTAAAAACAGTACAAGGAAGTTATGACACCTCCATGAAAAAGCTTACTGGAAATCAAAACTTGATTAAAAAAGTAGAAAAAATTAAACAGTTGGGAGCAAAAACTAGCAAGATTATGAATAAAAATCTTCTGGACCGAGCGAATGAAGATTAATTATTTTTTGTAGTAGTATTTTTTTAATTCTAGAAGAAAGTTTTTACTATCCAACAAACAAAGGCCTATGACTCATAAATTTATGAACTTTTTCTTTAACTGAATTTAAGCTGTTTTCATTTTCGAAATTTTGAATTACCTCATCTATAAAATCTACAATAGTAATCATATCCTCTTCATTTAATCCGCGAGTCGTAATAGCAGGAGTGCCAATTCTAATCCCAGAGGTTACAAAAGGAGATTTATCGTCAAATGGAACCATATTTTTATTTACTGTAATCGCAGCTTTTTCTAAAGCAGCTTCCGCATCTTTTCCCGTAATATTTTTGTTTCTCAGATCAATTAACATCACATGATTATCTGTACCACCGGAAATTAATTGGTATCCCTTTTCAACAAAAGATTTTGCCATCGCAGCAGCATTTTTCTTTACCTGAATCTGGTAATGTAAAAATTCATCCGTCAATGCTTCACCAAAGGCAATGGCTTTTGCTGCAATAATGTGTTCTAATGGCCCTCCTTGATTTCCGGGAAAAACGGCTGCATTTAACAATGAAGACATTTTTTTTAAATTCCCATTTTTTAATTTTAGCCCAAAAGGGTTCTCAAAATCATTTCCCATTAAAATTAAACCTCCTCTTGGTCCTCTTAAGGTTTTATGAGTTGTAGTAGTTACAATATGACAGTGAGGGATTGGATCATTTAAAATTCCTTTGGCAATCATACCCGATGGATGAGAAATGTCTGCTAACAACAATGCTCCTACACTGTCAGCAATTTTTCTAAAGCGTTCAAAATCAATATCCCTAGAATAGGCAGAAGCTCCAGCTATGATCATTTTTGGACGTACTTTAGAAGCTATTTCTTGAATAGTATCATAGTTTAGCACTCCTGTATCTTTATCAACACCATAAAAGTGAGGCTTATATAATTTACCAGAAAAGTTTACTGGTGAACCATGAGTTAAATGACCTCCGTGAGATAAATCAAAGCCCAAAATTGAATCACCAGGTTGTAAGCATGCAGCAAAAACAGCAGTATTTGCCTGTGATCCAGAATGAGGTTGAACATTTGCATAGGCTGCCCCATATAATTCTTTGGCTCTATCAATAGCAACTTGTTCTATAATATCAACAATTTCACAGCCACCATAATAACGTTTATTAGGATATCCCTCAGCATATTTATTTGTTAAAACAGAACCAGCAGCCTCCAATACTTGATCACTTACAAAATTCTCCGAAGCAATTAATTCCAATCCATTTAGTTGTCTTTCTTTTTCAGCTTCTATTAAATCGAAAATATTTAAATCTCGTAACATTGTTAAAATTTAATTAAGAAAATCAAATGTACTTAAAAAACGTTTTGAAGATGGTAACTTTCCACTATATTTGATACAAACTTTATTAACAATTTTTAATGAAAATAACTGCTAATAACCCAAATAGAAAATCATGGCTTAAAGTTAATGATTGTTCAGATTTTCCAATTCAAAACATCCCTTTTGGTGTTTTTATTACTAAAGACGATATCATTACAATCGGAAGTAGAATAGGTGATTATGCGATCGATTTAGGAGCCCTACACCAATTAGGTTACTTTAATGGCATCCCATTAACAGATGATATTTTTTTACAAGACAATTTAAATGATTTTATTGCTGATGGTAGAAAAACATGGCGTTTGGTAAGAAATAGAATTGCAGATATTTTTGATGTAACAAATGGAACTTTACGAGATAATCCAATACACAAAGAAAAAATAATTTTTAGAATAGACGAAGTAGAAATGCTATTACCTGTAAGTATTGGCGATTATACAGATTTTTATGCGAGTAAAGAACATGCGACTAATGTAGGAAGTCTATTCAGAGATCCCAAAAATGCATTATTACCAAACTGGTTGCATATTCCTATTGGATATCACGGTAGGAGTTCTTCTATTATTCCATCTGGAACGAATATTAGAAGACCTTATGGTCAAACAAAACCTGTTGAAGGGAGTAAATCCCCGGGATTTGGCCCCTCTAAATTATTGGATTTTGAGTTAGAAATGGCTTTTATCACCACAGCCTCCAATAATTTAGGAGAAAGAATTTCAATTGAAGAAGCTGAAGAATATATTTTTGGCTTGGTACAATTTAATGATTGGTCCGCCAGAGACATTCAAGCTTGGGAATACGTTCCTTTAGGACCTTTTTTGGGGAAAAGTTTTGCATCAACAATTTCTCCTTGGATTGTTACTTTAGATGCTTTAGAACCTTTTAGGGTTGATAATCCAAAACAAAGTCCAGAACCTCTACCCTATCTTCAACATGATAAAAAGGGAAGTTTTGATATTCATCTTCAGGTTGCCATCCAACCAGATGGAGAAAAAGAAACCATTGTTGCCAATTCAAATTTTAAGTATATGTATTGGACGATGGCACAACAGCTAACTCATCATACTGTGAATGGTTGTCCAGTGAATGCCGGAGATATGATGGGAAGTGGAACTATTTCTGGACCAACAAAAGACAGTTTTGGATCGATGTTAGAATTAACGTGGAGAGGTCAACATCCAATTACACTTTTAGATGGTACTGAACGTAAATTTATCAATGACAATGATACAGTTATCATGCGAGCCCATTGTAAAAATGATCAAATAAGGATTGGCTTTGGAGAATGTACAGGTAAAATTTTACCGGCAAAGTAGTCTTTTATAGATAAAAAGACTATGCTATAGAAGAATTATCAACTTAGGCTTCTTCAATAGGTGGATGTCCATGAATTTTCTCAAAGTCTTTGTCGAAATTTGCTCTCAAATAAGAATTTAGCTTTTTACGATAATCATCTTTTAACCAGGTAACAAAATTATGTGTGCTTTTGGAAATACATTTAGAATATCGATTGATACGATCGTCAATTTCTTCTTTTAACATTTTTGCTAAGCCCAAAGCATCATAAACATCTTCACTGTTTTCAATACATATTTTGGCATGATGAATAATAGATCTTTCTAATACTTTTTTTGAAGTATTACCTTCTCTAATTGCACGCAAGTATTCTTTTTTGATGTCAAAATAAAGATCTGTTGATTTTGCAAATTCTTTTTTGAT
>CATISV010000037.1 GCA_949541125.1 Flavobacterium sp. SCGC AAA160-P02 | reverse complement strand
GGAGAATTATACATTCTAGAATTGTTATCCAGTTGATCCTCCTCAAGGTCATAAAAACGACCCGATAATTTATCCCCATCTCTTTTATCAACATTAGAAGCAGTTGAGTAGTTTCTTCTCATAAAAGTATCGTCTTTGGATATTGGAACATACTTTATCTCTCCTGGAAGATTCATCACAATTACTTTACCATTGGGTAAGGTATCATAAGTGATCATAGCTTGGTCAGATTCTCCAATGACAACCACTTGACCATTTTCATCGATTAATTTTTTTGTATAAATATTTCCTCTGAAATAATTAAAATCATTGGCTTCGGTATCTATGATGGGTCTGTAAACATCTGCTACCCACTCTGCAACATTTCCTGACATATCATATAAGCCAAATGCATTTGGCGGGTATGATTTTACTTGGATCGGAATATCTGAACCGTCTTCGGACCAACCTGATATACCACTGTAACTTCCTTTACGTTGTTTAAAGTTTGCCAACTGATCTCCCTTGTAGCGCGTTGATTTATCACGCGTATACTTTCCACTCCAGGCATACTTTTTCTTACCCCTGATAATATTGTATTCTCTATTTTCAGCATTTGCTTTGGCAGCATACTCCCATTCTGCTTCGGTTGGAAGCCTAAATTTTTGTGAAAAAATTCCATCTTGAGAGGTAACATGTCTTCCCGTAAAATCTCCTTTGGCAGGTCTAGGATCTCCTTTTTTTCTGATTTTATTATCACGTAAGCCTCTTTTGTATACGGTAGAGTCACCATCAAATAATTTGTACGGATTTTCTAGATATAAGTCAGTATCAAAAAAGTTTCTTACCGTATCGTTTCCTATCACATTTGATAAGACACCTTGGTCAATTAAATTTTTCAAGTTAACAGCATTCGTTCTCCATTTACAGTATTGAACTGCCTGTAACCAGCTTACACCTACAACAGGATAATCTGAATAAGCAGGGTGTCTTAGATAATTTTCAGATAGCATATCTGTATTCCCTAGGCTATTTCTCCAAACTAAGGTATCCGGTAAAGCTGAGGAGTAAATATTTTTATATTTTTCTTCTTCTGGAGGAAATACATCTTTCGTTACTTGAAGGTATAAAAGATATTCTGAATTGGTAACTTCTGTTTCGTCAATATAAAAAGAGCGAATATGCATTTGTTGTGGTGTTGTATTCCAGTCAAACATGACATCGTCTTGTACTTGCCCCATCGTAAAAGTACCCCCTTCAACAGCTACCATTCCTTCGGGAATCTTTTGTCCTTGAAAAGAAGTTCCTTTGATATAACTTCCATATTTAGGATCGTTAAAGTTCCAACCCGTTAACGAAGATTTACTTTTATTAGTTGAGTTACAGTTAAAGAGTAGCATAGTACTCAACAAAAACAGTGTTATTCTAAATAAGTTCTTCATATATTATTTCAAATAGTAAGATTACATTTTAGCCGTGCTAATTTACAATAAAATTGTCTCCTCACAAGGTGTTTTGTAATTTTTAATAGTTTCTATATTTTTATTAATACACCTTTAACGTATTCATTTTGTTATTATTATTATTAATGACTATTAAACATAAAATATATGCATATTATTTGCGTTCTTTGATGTATGATTAGGAAAAATATCTTAGCCCTACTATTGTTCCTTTTTCCTCTGATGGTTCTAGGTCAGGTTACGAATTCTGTCTTAGCTACTGGTGATTGGTATAAATTTTCAATTGACACTACAGGTGTTTTTAAAATTGATCGAAATTTCTTGCAACAATTAGGGATGCCAACAAATACCATCAATCCTAAAAAAATTCATATCTACGGAAATGGAGGTCAGTTACTTCCAGAATTTAATGGAGAGTTTAGATATGAAGATTTACAAGAAAATGCCATTTATATTCAAGGAGAAGAAGATAACTCTTTTGATGCCAATGATTATATTTTGTTTTATGCAAAAGGCCCCCATGACTGGGATGTAAATACCAATACAGGGGCCGTCAATCATCGTCAAAATATTTATTCAGATAAGGCCTATTATTTTATTACCATTCATGAAGACGATGGTAAAAGAATACAAAATGCTGTTCCTGTGATTGGAAGTCCAACAGTAACAATAACAAGTTTTAATGATTATATTTTTTATGAAAAGGAAACTACCAATCTTTTCGCTGCTGGCAGACGCTGGTTTGGAGAAGAATTAAGTGTAGAGAATCAGCAATCTTTTCCAATACCATTTCCAAATGCAGTTCAAAATGAACCTTTGCAAGTAAAAGTTGCTGCAGTTGCAGTTTCTGGATTAGCATCCTCCATGCAGGTATCTGTGAATTCAGAAAACCTCTTTAATCTTAATTTCAATGGATCCTCTGCCTCTCAGGCCTCAGACAGATTGGGTACTGGTTTTGTGACCAATTCACTACCAATCATAGATGTTACTTTAACCTACGATAATGGAGGGAACCCATCAGCAAGAGCTTATTTAGACTTTATAGAAATTTCAGGAAAAAAACAATTGATCGCTGATGATTTTCAGTTTTCCTTCAGAAGTTTTGAGACAGTCAATATAACAGGAATTTTAGAGTATCAAATACAAAATTCACAGAATATTTTTCAGGTTTGGGAAGTAAGTGATCCCATCAATGTTAGTAAGATATCCAACGAGTCTTCAACTAATATTTATTCTTTTAAAGCCAATGGAGGTGACTTAAAAGAATATGTTGTAATATCCCCAAACGATTTTTACACTCCAGAAGTCATTTCAAACTCAAAAATTGACAATCAAAATATACATGCCGTCAAAGATGTTAATTATATTATTATCACCACAGATGAATTTGCACAACAAGCCCAAAGAATTGTAGAGTATCATATAGAAAATTCTGGTTTATCAGCGCAAGTAGTGCTATTAGATCAGATTTATAATGAATTTTCATCGGGAAGTAAGGATATTACTGGTATTAGAGATTTTATTAAACATGTGTATGATTTAAATTCTACCGATCAAGACAAATTAAAATATGTTTGTTTTTTTGGAGATGCCTCCTACGATTATAAGGATAGAATTACAGGGAATACGAATATTGTTCCCGTGTATTTAGCGGAACAAAGTTTTAATTTAGCCTCGTCTTATGTTACGGATGATTTCTTTGGGATGCTAGAAGATTCAGAAGGAACCATGTCTTCTTCACACTCTATCGATATTGCAACAGGTAGAATTCCTGTTTCAACACAGCAACAGGCAACAGAAGTTGTTGATAAAATACTAAGAGATTACAATGTTGTCTCCTTTGGAGATTGGAGAAACACAGTGACCTTGTTGGCTGATGATATCGATGCTGATTCTGATATACCAATTCAACCAGGTGTAGAAATTATTGCCGATGATATCAAAGAAAACAAACCTTTTTTTAATGTTCGAAAAATATACGCGGATGCCTATGTTCAACAAAATTCCTCTGGGGGTGAAAGGTATCCAACTGTAAAAGAGGCCATTACAACAGCCATTGAAACAGGAACACTGGTATTTGATTATTTTGGTCATGGAGGGGAAGATGGTTTTGCACAGGAAAGATTTTTAGACATTCCACAAATAAAAGGCTTTCAAAATGAAAATACTTTACCTCTTTTTATTACAGTTACTTGCGAGTTTTCAAGATTTGACAATCCTTTAAGAACTTCTGCTGGTGAATTTGTTTTCTGGAATACATCTGGAGGAGCAGCCTCAATGATTTCAACCACTAGAGAAGTTTTTATCAGTACGGGTCAAGGGTTTAACAAAGATTTAATGGCTGTTTTATTGGAGTTTGAAAATGAAGATTTGACCATTGCAGAATCTTTAGTAAAGACAAAAAACGAATTTTCAAGTTTTCAAAAATTCTTTATTTATTATTTTGGAGATCCTGTAAGAAAATTAGCAGTTCCTCAACCCAACATCAGAATAACAAAAATGAATGGAGTGGACATCACGCAGTCTTTGGATACCCTCAAAGCATTGTCTAGAGTAAATTTTGAAGGAGTTATTACGGATCGTTTGAATAATGTACTTACAGATTTTAACGGAGATTTATCCACTACGATTTTTGATAAACCCATAGACAAAACAACCCTAGATAATGACAATTTTGGAATCATCAATACCTTTGATTCTCAAGAAAGCAAGCTATTTAGAGGATTAGCAAGCGTAGAAAATGGAAATTTTAGCTTTGAGTTTATTGTTCCAAGAGATGTAAGAATTGCTTATGGAAAAGG
>CATISV010000036.1 GCA_949541125.1 Flavobacterium sp. SCGC AAA160-P02 | reverse complement strand
TATTGGAAATGCATCGACTCCAATGCCTAAGTTAGATATAGGTTTTGGAATTTCAAAAAACCCGTCTCTAGCTCTAGAGTAAAAACTTCCTCCAGCTCTTGCAACCAAATCTATTTTATGCTGATCTATCATTCCATCTTCGTCCAATACTGCATCATCAATATGAATCTTCAATACTTCACACACAATTAAGTTTCCTGCCCCACCTTCATTACCTGTGTAAATAATATCCTTTACGACACATTCAAACTGTACGGGAGATTCTGCAACTCTATATGGTTTTATTTCATCCGAAGGCAGCATCGTAAATCCCGCTTTAACAAACTCATTTACTCCCTCAGGATATTCGGAACTACTCAGAGACATTTGCTGAACAATATTAAAATTTACGACATTAATTACGACCTCTTTTACTTTTTCAATATTTTGCAAGGTATGTTTTGTTGTATTCCCTTGTACTCTTCTTGCGGGAGAAAAAATGAGTGTGGGTGGATTAGATCCAAAAACATTGAAAAAACTGAATGGTGATAAATTAGGGATCCCATTTTCATTAATAGTACTTGCAAAAGCGATTGGTCTAGGGGCAATAGATCCTAATAAATAAGCGTGTAATTTTCTAGTTGAAATTTCTTTTGGATTGATGGAAAGCATGTGAAAAATTTTGTGTTGTAAAGATACTATCAATTTTATAAATGAGTTATAGTATTGAATCTAGTATATTTGTTTGATGAGTTTTATAAAAAACACACTACTGCTTAAACGAATTGTCATTTTGATTTCGTTTTCCATTGTTTCACTTATCCTTTGGAATACCTATACTTTTTTTCAAAAATTTAAACTCGAGGAGCGCTTAAAAATGGAGATAGTTGCTACTGCCATGAAAGAGTTTGCTGCAAACCAAGACTTAAATGCTGATATTAGTTTAGAAGATAAAATTATTAAAAGTAACTTGAATATCCCTATGATTTTAGTGGATGAAAATGGCAATATTGGAAGTAACTCATATAAAAACTTAGACTCTATTAAAGCAAAAGACCCTAAGTATTTACAGCAACAGTTGGAAATTATGAAAGAGCAAAACAAACCTATTGAAATTAATTTTTTACAAAATAAAAAACAATATGTTTATTATAGAAATTCGGATTTATTAAATAAACTTTCCTATTATCCTCTAGCATTAATTTTAATTCTCATTTTATTTCTTTCCCTAATTTATATGATGTTTGTTTCTAATAAAATAGCTGAACAAAATAAGTTATGGACCGGTATGGCAAAGGAGACAGCGCATCAAATTGGAACTCCACTATCTTCATTGTTGGGCTGGATTGCTATTTTAAAGCAAGAAAAAGTTGAGGATGATTATATCGTAGAAATCGAAAAAGACGTTCATCGTTTAAATACTATCGCAAATAGATTTTCTAAAATAGGTTCTCTGCCGAAGCTAAAAAAATTAAATATTGTTGCTATCACTAAAAAAGCATATAATTACCTTGAGTACCGAAGCTCTTCTCAAATAGTATTTAACTTTAAATCTTCTGACAAAGAAATTTTTAGTAATATAAATGAAGAATTATATAGTTGGGTCATCGAAAACCTGATTAAAAATTCCATCGATGCTATGCTTGGTAGAGGAGAATTATCTGTACATATAAAATCTGACTCAAAAAAAATATATGTTGACATTTCAGATACTGGAAAAGGAATACCTAAATCTAAATTTAAAAAAATATTCAGGCCAGGATACACCACAAAAAAACGAGGATGGGGCTTAGGTTTATCACTATCAAAAAGGATTGTAGAAGATTATCACAACGGAAAAATAATTGTAAAAAATTCTGAGATTGATAAAGGAACAAGCATTCAAATCTTGTTAGACAAAATTTCTTGATATTAGATTGGACAGCTCAACAAAATCTTTATGCTGAATTGTTTCTTTTTTTATAAACTGCATATCGGTCATCTCATTTATAGGAATTAAATGAATATGAACGTGAGGAACTTCTAAACCTATAACACTCATTCCAATTCGTTTGCAAGGGATTGTTTTTTTTAGAGCTTTTGCCACTCTGAAAGAAAAATTCATCAATCCATCATATGTATCCTTATCCAAATCAAACAACTTATCAACTTCCTTTTTTGGAATGACCAATGTATGTCCTCTTACATTTGGGTTAATATCTAAAAAAGCAAGATAATTATCATCCTCCGCAATTTTAAATGAAGGAATTTCTCCTGCTATAATCTTTGTAAAAATACTCACCTGTGTCTATATTATAAAAAAGCTTAAAACTCTTTTCTGTTGAAAAGTACTTCCTTTCAACTTTTACTATTTTTATCTTGATACTTCAATAACTTCAAAAGTCATGATTCCATTGGGGACTTTAATTTCTACGACATCTCCCTTTTCCTTTCCTAATAATCCCTTTCCAATCGGAGAGTTTACGGAAAGTTTTCCTTTCTTAATATCAGACTCAGAATCTGCCACTAATGTGTAAGAGAAAACCATCCCATTAGCGTTGTTCTTTATTTTTACATTAGAATGAATTAAGATTTTAGTGACATCTAGTTGAGATTCATCTATAATTCTCGCATTTGCAACAACATTTTTTAGCTTAGCAATCTTCGTTTCTAATAATGATTGTTCTTCTTTAGCTGCATGATATTCGGCATTTTCACTTAAATCTCCTTTATCTCTTGCATCAGCAATCTCCTGAGAAACTCTAGGTCTTTCAACCTGCTCCAACTGTAACAACTCGTCTTTTAACTTTTTTAAGCCTTCTGGAGTATAATATGAAATGTCGCTCATGATTTCTAATTTTTGATTTTTTACTCATTTTTAGATAAAAAAGTTTATGCAAAACATAAAAATCCCATGGCCTTTTTACAGAATGAGATTTACAATACAAATGTACAAAATATTTGTAAATTGTGATCCAATTAAAACAATATCCAAAGATATTAAGTATGAGAAAATTTCTGTTTTTATTCGTCATCGTTTTATTCTTCGGTTGTTCTAATAATCGTGTTGATAATGATTGCTTTCCTTTTATTAATGTTAATGAAACTGTGAACCTAGATCTTCCTCAATTTATAGATTTACAAGTTCCTGGAGGTTGGGCTTATACTAGCGGAGGAATTCAAGGCATCATTGTATACAATTCAGGTGTTCAATTTAAAGCTTTTGATAGATTGTGTCCAGGGCAAAACCCTTCTTCATGCTCTCAAATGATTGTAGATGAGAACCTACGTATTTTGTGTCAATGTAATGATAGCGAATTTAATATTTTAAATGGTTCGCCTCTAACACAAGGAGTTAATTGTTTTGCTAATGAATATTTGGTAGAGAATTTAAATGGGTCTATCTT
>CATISV010000035.1 GCA_949541125.1 Flavobacterium sp. SCGC AAA160-P02 | reverse complement strand
TTAAAAGCGGCAGATTTGTCTACTTCAGATATCGATGAAATTATACTAGTAGGAGGTTCCACAAGAATTCCTGCAATTCAAGAAGCTGTAGAGAAATTTTTTGGAAAAGCACCAAGCAAAGGTGTAAACCCTGATGAGGTTGTTTCTTTAGGAGCAGCTATTCAAGGTGGAGTTTTAACGGGTGATGTAAAAGATGTATTACTATTGGATGTGACTCCCTTATCATTAGGAATTGAAACCATGGGGAATGTATTCACAAAATTAATTGATGCAAATACAACCATTCCAACAAAGAAATCACAAGTTTTCTCAACTGCTGTGGATAATCAACCTTCCGTAGAAATTCATGTTCTGCAGGGTGAAAGAGCCATGGCTGCTGACAATAATACTATTGGACGTTTCCACCTAGACGGTATTCCACCAGCTGGAAGAGGAATCCCACAAATTGAGGTAACTTTTGATATTGATGCAAATGGAATTATAAAGGTTTCTGCTTTAGATAAAGGAACTAACAAATCACATGAAATTAGAATTGAAGCTTCCTCCGGTTTATCAGAAGAAGAAATTGAAAAAATGAAACAGGATGCAGAAGCAAATGCAGATGCAGATAAAAATGCAAAGGAAACAGCTGAAAAAATCAACGCTGCCGACGGTATGATTTTTCAAACTGAAAAGCAATTAAAGGAATTTGGAGATAAATTATCTGACGATAAAAAGGCACCTATAGAAACTGCTTTAGAGGAGTTAAAGAAAGCTCACGAATCGAAAGAAATTGCTCAAATAGATGCTGCAATGGAAAAAATTAATGAAGCTTGGAAAGCTGCTTCTGAAGAAATGTATAAAGCAGAACAAGAAGCGCAGGCTGGGGCTTCAGGTTCAGAGCAAGGTCAAACTGAAGGAGATTCAGATGCTGAAGGAGATAATGTTGAAGACGTAGATTTTGAAGAAGTTAAGTAACACCTTGAAATCAAATAAGAGTAAAACGCAATCATTAATTTGGTTGCGTTTTTTTATCTGTATGAGTTCTATTTTCATGGTATTAAAAATTATTTGGCAATATTTTATCATTAAATTTTAAAAAATCATCAGATATTTGATTCAATAAAAAAACATGAAAAGATTATTTTATTTTTATTTGTTTCTGTTAAGCATTTCGAGTCCATTATCGAGTCAGGAAAATGAAAAAGTTTCACTTAGCATAGAAATTTATACTACCAAATATAATTATGGAAGTATTCTTTTAGCCTTGTATAATTCTAAAGATAGTTATATGAAGGAGCCTTATAAAAGTGCAGATGTAATAGTTGAGGAAAATAAAACTACCATTGTTTTTAAAAATCTTGCAAAAGGTGAGTATGCTTTTTCATTCTTTCACGATCTAAATGAAAATAAAAAAATGGATACTAATTTTCTTGGAATCCCTAAAGAACCTTATCAATTTTCTAATGGTGAGAAAGGTCGTTTAGGGCCACCAAAATTTGAAAAGTCAAAATTCAATTTGAGCAAAGATGAGGATCTCAAAGAGTGGATTGAATAAAAAGAAAAATCAAAGTAGATTAAAATTATTACTTGTTTATATATAATTTTACTGTAAAATTTTATCAATCAAATCCTGTGTAGCTTTTTCATCATCACCAAACAACCATCGCAATACATTGTCTTCCCAAATTTCATCATATTGTTGCTGGTTAATAATATTTCTTTGACTTGCCAAATCTAATAGTTTACCTGGATACGAAGATTGAGCGTCACTTTCCATTTCTCCAAGAGGATACGGATCATCTAATCCCATGATTATTTGATCAGAACCTTGACGATCTATCATCAATTTAAGAGAGTCTGTATCGTGCACCAAAGTATCAAAATAAATATTTGAATGCCCAACTGCTTTTCTTGGATGAGTTTTTCCTTCAAACAAATCAGGTCTTCCATCAAATCCTTGAATTCTTCTTCCTAAGTTCATTTGTGCCAATTGGCCTCCGTGAGCAAAACAGGTTCTTATATTGGGAAAACGTTCTTGCATTCCGTTTAAGGTATAAAAATGATAGGCATCTCCACACTGTGCTAACATCCAAATTAAATGAAAACGCCAGGAAGTATTTTCTAATTTAATCATTTTATCACCATCATAAGGATGAATTTCTATTGCCAATCCATACTTATCAGCCAATTCAAATATCGCGTCGTTTTCTTTATGAAAAACACATTTCCACTTTCCTATAGAATCCATGAAATGGGTTGGCAAACACAATACCCTTAACCCTAAATCCTTAACACAACGCTCAATTTCCCAGAGTGCCCCTTGAATAAAGCCTGGATGAATAACAAAACCACAGGTAAATTTGGATGAATGCTGTTGCTGCACTTTAGCATTAAAATCATTTTGAAAACGGAGTGCTTTTTTCATATCCTCTAAACGTAATCCGTTTCCATATAACTGAGAAAGATTTAAAACCACTGCATGATCTATTCTATTTTTCTCCATCCATAATAATTTTTCATCAAGAAAAAAACTAGAATCAGTTACGGGCCTTTTCCATCCTTTTTGAAGCATATGCCTCCGTTCATCATCTACCCAAAAGATTTCTTTTTCTTTCAAAAATCCCGGAATTTCTTCCGGGTATGGAAGCAAATGTGAATGGCCGTTAATTCTTAATTTTCGTTTCATGAGGCAATATTATTAAGAAGAATATGAGTATGTATATCTACATTGAAAATATTATTCATTATAGAATCTTTGGTCAACCTCCATAATTTCACCTGTTTTAGGACAGGTTCTTAATTCTTCACTAGAATAAAATCTTTTAAAAACAGGAAGAAAATCTTTCTCGATATTGGTTAAGGTAAAATATTCTTCATAAAGCAACTCATTTGCAGTATCAGAAAACCACAGTAAACCATCTTTTTGATTTTTTCTTCTTTTCCTTTCTATAACCAAGCCAATTGAGCCTTCAGATCTTACTGGTGAGTGTGGTATTTTTGGTGGTAAAAGAAACATCTCCCCGGCTTTTATTGGAACTTCAACGAGCTCGCCATTTTGTTGTGTTTTTACAACTATCTCTCCCTCTATCTGATAAAAAAGCTCCTCTGTTTCATTATAATGATAATCTTTTCTAGCATTTGGACCTGCAACAATCATTACTATATAATCTTCTGATTCAACATATAGATTTTTATTGCCTACAGGTGGTTTTAATAAATGTCTGTTATCATCTATCCATTTTTGTAAGTTAAAAGGTTTTTTTATTTCCATGATTTTTAATTTTTGTATTGATAAATTTATTTCAACATCTATACTATTTTTTATTCCTTCTATAATTTCATAATTTATTACCTACACAAAGTTACAATGATTTTGTCCTTCCTCCATCCACAGGCAAATTAATTCCTGTAATATAGCTTGCTGCTTCACTTGCTAAAAATGTAACAGCATAAGCAGTTTCTTCTGGTTTTGCAAATCTTTTTGCTGGAACATAGTCTTTCATGATTTGTGTCATTTCTTCTTCTGAGGTATTTCCCTTGGTTGCCTTTACTTTAATAATTTGATCTAAGCGAGCTGTTTCGGTAAATCCTGGTAAAACATTATTGATAGTAATTCCAAATTCCGCCAACTCACCTGCCATTGTTTTTGCCCAATTCGCTACTGCATTTCTAATTGTATTACTAACACCTAATCCAGGAATAGGTTCTTTTACAGAAGTAGATATAATATTAATAATACGCCCAAAATTTTCTGATTTCATAAAAGGAACAACAGCTTGTACCAATAGTTGATTGATTATCAGATGCATCTGAAATGCCTCTAAAAATTGTGAAGGACTCGCTTCAAATATAGAGCCACTTTTTGGCCCTCCAGTGTTATTGATAAGAATATGAAAATTATTATTTTTTAAAACAAGCTCTTTCACATGGTTTGAATCAGAAAAATCTGCTACCAAATAAGCATGTTTTTGATCTCCATTTTGAGGAAGTTTTTTTAAAACCTCTTTTAATCTTTTTTCATTTCTAGCAAGTAAAGTAATATTTACTCCTTCTTTTGCTAGAGAAATGGCTGTTGCTTTTCCAATGCCCTGAGTACTTCCGCAAACGAGTGCATTTTTATTTTTTAGTCCTAAATTCATCTTAATATTTTATACATATATTTTTTGGTTCAGTGAAAAAACGGAGTCCTTCAAAACCTCCTTCTCTTCCAACTCCCGAATTTTTAGTCCCTCCAAAAGGAGTTCTTAAATCACGTAACAACCAAGTATTAACCCAAATCATTCCTGTATGAATATTTTTAGAAATTCGCATGGTTCTCTTTAAGTCATTTGTCCATAAAGTCGCCGATAATCCATAAGAAACATTATTTGCCATATCTAAAACCTCTTCTTCAGTATTAAAAGGCATAATGGTAACAATAGGTCCAAAAATCTCTTCTTGATTTAATTTACACTGATTGTCATTAACTTCAATAATCGTTGGTTGTAAGTAATATCCATCTTCAAAATTATTAACAGAAACCCTATTTCCTCCAAACAATATTTTTCCACCATATTCTGATACATTTTCAATGTATGACATTACTTTTTCTAAATGTGGTTTAGATACCAAAGCTCCAATTGTCGTAGTATCATCAAAAGGGTTACCTACTTTTAATTTGGACACAGCTGTTACAAAATCTTTTTTAAATTTATCATAGATTGATTCTTCTACAAAAATCCTACTTCCACATAAGCAAATCTGACCTTGATTGGAAAATGATGATTGAACTGTAGTTGATAACATTTCCTCATAATCACAATCTGCAAAAATGATATTTGGGTTTTTTCCTCCCAATTCAAGGGATAGCTTCTTAAACATTGGTGCAACAATTCTTGCAATATGTGCACCTGTTTCTGTGCCGCCAGTGAATGATATTGCTTTAACACCCGGATGTTCAACTATCGCTTGACCTGCAGTTGTTCCTAACCCATGGACAATATTTAAAACACCTTTTGGCAATCCTGCTTCAGTACAAATTTCACCAAGTAAATAGGCTGTTATTGGGGTTATCTCACTTGGCTTAGCTATGACACAATTTCCCGAAGCTATGGCTGGAGCTATTTTCCAAGTAAATAGATACAAGGGCAAATTCCAAGGTGAAATACATCCTACGACTCCCAATGGCTGACGCAATGTATAATTCATAGCATCCAATCCAATACTTTCATGAGCATCAGAAGTAAATTGAGTAATCGCATTTGCGAAAAACTGAAAATTGGCTGCTGCTCTTGGAATATCAATTGCTTTTGCTAATTGTAGGGGTTTTCCATTGTCTTTAGTTTCAGCCCTTGCTAATTCAGGTAATTTTTTATTAATTAACTGAGCAATCTTGGAAAGTATCTGAGATCTTTTTTCTAAGCTTGTACTAGACCAACTAGGAAATGCCGATTTTGCAGCGGTATATGCCTTTTCAACATCTTCTTTGGTCGAATTTGGAATTTGTCCATAAACCTTTCCACTGGTAGGATTGTAATTGTCTATCCAATCATCCAATAAAGGGGGAGAAAATTCACCATTAATATAATTTTTTATGTTCATAATATACTTAGTCCAAAAAAAAATTAGTTTTTCATTTGATGGGTCTTCACTTCCATCAACTCCTTTTTGTCAGTTTTGACCAACAATTTAATCATTATGAATTAAAAATCAGTCTTTAGCAATGCAAGACAAATTTTAATTCCTTGTCTAATATTTCCAATTCGTATGTTTTCATTTGGATTGTGCTGGTTATTATCCATATTTACCATTGGAACAATAATTGCAGGGATGTCCAATTCATTGATTGCTGGAATGATAGGGACCGTACCTCCCATTGTTCTGATGCTGACAGGTTCTTTTCCGAAAAAATTTGTTAAAGAATTTCTTAATTTCAAACCAAAAGGATCATGCAAAGGTGTTCTAAAAGCATTAACTCCTGAATTTCCTTTAAAAGTCACAATATTACCATTGGACAATCTTTCTTGATCTGTTGGTTCCCTGTCCAACACCAAATATCCCTGTTTTTGAATATGTTTTTTTATTTTTTCCAATTGTATTTTACCGTCAGTTTCCTCAACCAATCGAACATCAATATGTGCCGTTGCATATTCTGGAATAATCGTTTTTAACTCTTGTCCTTTCCAAGAGGTTCCTATTTGTCGAACATTTAACGTTGGATACTGAAGTGATTCTTGATAGTTGTTCCCAACTTTTTCTTCTTTAAAAATACCCAATGCATCATTAATCTGTTTTTTATTTTCTGGAACCGATTTTAAAATATCTGACACCTCTTTTTCAATCGAAATTCCTTTATAATAGTCTTCTATCAGAACTTTTCCATCCTCTGATTTCATTGAACTCAGTAATCTTGAAAGACCAAATACGGGATTGGCTACATAATTCCCATAATGGCCACTGTGCTGAGGTAATTTAGAACCATAGGTTGTGATACTACAACTTGCGATTCCCCTACATCCAAAAGTTAGTGTGGGCTGGTTGGAACTATGTGCTGGTCCATCCATGATAATCATGTAATCAGATTCATAATTATCTTTATACTTCTTTAGTGTTGACAAAAACCCATTAGAACCATACTCTTCCTCTAAATCAAAAATAATTTTGATATTGAATGATGGTTTTATTTGCTGTTTTTGTAACAACTCCATGGCTGACAAAAACATTAAAATTGGAGCTTTATCATCAGCAGAGGATCTGCCATAAATTCGCCAATCATCATCGATATTATTTTGAAGTTCAGACCAAGGGATCTCTTTCATATTCCCTGATAATACTTGTTTTTTTAAAACAGGTATAAATGGATCTTCTTGATCCCAACTGGTTGGATCAACAGCTTGGCCGTCTAAATGAAAATAAAACAAAATTGTTTTGAGTTTCGGACTGATAAACTTTTCAGCGAATAGTACAGGAAGTGTTGAAGTTTCAAGCGTTTTAAGTTGAAAACCTACATTCCCATACTTATTTTTAACCCAAGAAATATTAGAAAACATATCTTTAACATCTGCTGGAATGTTTGGAATACTGACAAATTCCCTGTGGGTATTAAGAACCTCTATAAATTTAGAATCAATCTGTTCATTCCAGTTTTCTTGAGCATGAACAAAAGCAGATATAAAAAAAACAATCAAAAGAATTTTTTTATTCATCATCAAAAATAATTATTACTAAATCTTATCATTTATTATTAGGATATAAATTTAGGATCAACCCTGTCTCTTGTAGGCTGTGACTTTAATTTCTACTACTAAATCTGGATGTGGAAGTTGATGGACAGCTACAGTTGTTCTCGCAGGCCCTGTTTCTTTATCAAAAAACTCAGCATATACTTTATTATAACCCGCAAAATCATTCATATTTACCAGAAAAGATGACACATCAACAACATCTTGTAAGTTGGCACCAACACTGTGTAAATTTTTTTCGATATTCTTTAAAACTGCTCTCGTCTGCTCCTCAATATTTAGTTTTTTAGTTCCCATTTCATCAATAATATCAACTCCTGCAATACTATTATCTGCTCTACGAGAACTTGTCCCTGAAACAAAAATAAAATCACCCACAACTTTTACATGTGGATAAGCGCCTCTTGGTTTTACTTTGTTAGTCATTATCTTTTATTTAAATCCCTATTTTATGATCTATTCTTTTATATAATCCTTACTCATCTTTTGATTTTTAGAATTAGTCAAAGTATAAATATACATAACATGCATTAACATAGCACCATCAAAATTCTCTTTGTAGCAGAAATTGATTCTAATGTACTTAGAGCAAATTACAAAAATTCTAATTTACTATTTTTCTTGTGGCCAAATGAATTTTGTCTAAAACTATTTTTAATTTCTCTTTAGACATTTTCATAGAGGATGAAAACTCTTGATCTTCTATCATTTTGAGCAATATTTTATCTTGAGCTCTGCCTTTTGTCATTGCTTCATGATATCCAATGTGTTCATTAAATGTTACCATAGAGTATTTTGAAAAGTATTGTGTTGGGAAATTCTTTTCCAAATCCATTTCTATAGTTCTTTTTTCTTTAAAAATTGGATTCGCCACATGATCTCTCATTTCATAATAGTTGTCAATTGCTAGATCTGCTATGGCATCTGTATCTTTTTTCCTCAGTTCCTGAAATTCAGAAAAAACAGATTCCCAATCTCCCTCAAATTTATTTAAAACCTCATCAAAAACAACAACATCCTCAAAAGAAGCATTCATCCCTTGTCCATAAAAAGGGACAATAGCGTGCGCTGAATCTCCCATCAACAAGGTATTTCCTTTATATGACCAAGGATGGCATTTTACGGTTCCTAGTTTTCCAGTAGGATTGTTTTCAAATTCCTTAAAGATATCTGGAATTAAAGATAAAGTATCTGGAAAATCACTTTCAAAAAAATCTGTAATTTTTTCCTTTGTTACAAGGTTTTTAAAATTATATGTTCCTTTGGAAAAATCTAAAAACAAGGTAACCGTGAAACTTCCATCCATGTTTGGCAAGGCAATTAGCATATAATTACCACGAGGCCAAATATGCAAATATTCTTTACTAATCAAATGCTTTTGGTTTGCGCCGGCTGGAATTTCTAATTCTTTGTACCCATGTGTTAAAAATTCTTGAGAAACCAAAAAGTCTGAAAATTGTTTTTCATAACTTTTTCTTAAAGAAGATCCTGCGCCATCTGTTCCAAAAATAACATCTGCTTCCACTATGAATCGTTCTTTAGTATACTCTGATTCAAATTGTGCTATTTTTTCCTCAATATCAATTTCTAAACATCTTTTATTAAAATATATAGTTACATTTTCATGATTTTCTGCCTCCGTTAGAAGAAGACAATTTAAATCTCCTCTAGAAATAGAATTGATACATTCTCCTTCCCTACCTGAATAATTCGACTCAAAAGTATTTGACAATGTATCGTGCATTAAACGTCCTTTCATTGGAATGCAAATCTTTCTTGCTTTTTCTTCAACTCCAACCAATCTCAAAGCTTTTAAACCACGATTAGACAATGCTAAATTTATAGATCTTCCTGCTGAAATATCTGATTTCCTGATATCAGGACGACTTTCGTATACTTTAACTTGATAGCCTCGTTGAGCTAAACGAAGTGCTAATAAAGAACCACATAAACCAGCACCAATAATTAAAACGTTTTCTTTAGTATCCATTTATAGCAAACTTTTCAATATTTCAACCATTCTAAATACATCTTCAAAACTATTGTATAAAGGAACTGGTGCACATCGAATCACATTCGGTTCTCGCCAATCAGTAATAATATTATTTTTTGTTAATTTATCATGTAAATTTTTGTCAGCATTTCTAACCTGGATAGACAATTGACATCCTCTTTCCTCAGAATTTTTTGGTGTTATAATTTTGATCGTATCGGAATCTATTTCATTAATTAAATACTCAAAATAACCTGTCAATTTCTTCGATTTTTGAAGCAATGCATCCATGCCAACCTTTTCAAAAATATCTAAGGAGGCTTTTATTGCAGCCATGGATAATATTGGTGGATTACTCAATTGCCAACCTTCAGCTCCAGCCAGAACATCAAATGGTTGTCGCATATTAAATCGAGTTTCTTTGTTATGGTTCCACCAACCTGCAAATCGGGGTAAATCTCTGTTATTTGAATGTTTTTCATGCACAAACAAACCCGACAAACTACCAGGTCCTGAGTTTAAATATTTATAGGAACACCATGCGGCAAAATCGACATTGCTATCGTGTAGGTTTGGCTGAATGTTTCCAGCTCCATGTGCCAAATCAATTCCTACGATACAGCCTTTTTTATGACCTAAGTCAGCAATTCGTTTTATATTTAAATATTGCCCGGTATAATAGTTAATACCCCCAATTAGCAATAAGGCTATTTCATCTCCATCTTTCTCTAATATACTTTCTAAATCCTCAATTCGTAATAGATCTTCTCCTTCTCTAGGTTTCCACTCTACCAATCCTTTTTGGGAATCAAATCCATGAAATGCCAATTGTGACTGCACAGCATATCTATCAGAAGGAAAAGCATCACTCTCAATAAGAATTTTATATTTTGTTTTTGTTGGTTGATAAAAAGAAACCATCAATAGATGAAGATTGGTCGTTAGAGTATCCATAACCACAACTTCTATCGGTTTTGCCCCTACGATTTTAGCCATACTATTCGTTAGAAACTCATGATAAGACAACCATGGGTTTTTTGCTTTAATATGACCTTCTACTCCAAAGCGAGCCCAATCATCCAATTCTTGTTGTATATATTTCTGGGTAATTTTAGGTTGTAATCCTAGAGAATTTCCGGTAAAGTACAAGCACTCATTTCCCTCTTTATCTTTAGGAATATGAAACTCATCCCTAAGATAAGATAGTGAATCTTTTTGATCTAAATCTTTGGCGTAGTTTAGTGATTTATGATAAGTCATTAAATACAAATGATTTGCTCAAAGATAAAACAATCATTTGTTTTGGATATATTTTAACGGATAAATATATTCTTATCTATATATTATGTTTCTTAGTAAAGAACTCTAAATTTAATGGTTCCTTCAACATATTTTAAAGCCTTGATAACTTCATTATTGTATTCTTTATCAACATCTGAAATCACATAGCCTACTTTAGAGTCTGTGGACAAGTATTGTCCTGTTATATTCATTTCAAATTCGGCTAGAACTTTATTGATTTCTGCCATTATTCCCGGAACATTCTTATGAATGTGTAAAAACCGATGAACATTGATTTGTCTTGGCAATCGTATGTTAGGAAAATTAACAGCATCTACTGTATTTCCTGAATTGATATATGCCATGATTTTTCCTGGAACAAAATCGGCAATATCTCTTTGGGCTTCTGTTGTGCTTCCTCCTATGTGCGGTGTCAAAATCACATTATCTAAGCCTTGTAATTCCGTATAATACTCACCATTAGCTATCGGCTCTTGTGGATAGACATCTACAGCTGCTCCAGAAAGTTTTCCAGATTGTAAAGCATCTCTCAATGCTTCAACATCTATGACAAATCCTCGAGAAAGATTTACTATATAAGCACCATCTTTCATCTGTTCTAACTGTTCTTTCCCAATAAAATTTCTGTTGGTGGGATTATCATCAATATGTATTGTAATCACATCTGAAATGGATAATAGATCTTCTAGGTTTTCCATACGAGTTGCATTTCCTAGAGCTAATTTATCTTCAATGTCATAGTAATAAACATCCATTCCTAGTGCTTCTGCCAAAACCGATAGCTGTTTTCCTATATTTCCATAACCAACAATTCCTAATTTCTTACCTCTAACTTCGCGAGAACCCTCTGCCGTTTTATTCCATTTTCCTCTGTGTAATTCTATACTTCTTTGAAAAACAGATCGCATTAACATGATGATTTCACCAATTGCTAATTCTACAACAGAACGCGTATTGCTGTAAGGTGCATTAAAAACAGTAATTCCATTTTCTTTACATGCCTCTAAATCTATTTGTTTGGTTCCTATACAAAAAGCGCCAACACTCATTAATTTAGTCGCTGATTCAATCACTTTTTTTGTAACCAGAGTCTTAGAACGAATTCCTAATACATGAACACCTTCTAATCTTTTTATGAGTTCGTCTTCTGTCAAACTTTTATTAACTGTTTCAACAGTAAAACCATCCTCTGATAATTTTTCAAAAGCATCAGGATGAATATTCTCTAACAATAAAATCTTAATTCTATTTTTGGGATATGAAATGTTTCTCGGTAGTTTGTTTACAAATAAAAATTCATCCAAATTTGGTGTAATATAATCTGCATGTTCAATAGTTTTTTTTCTAGAAATATTCTCTGTGTATGCAAAAAAGGTGTCGGCTACACCAGCTTCTTTGGTTACATAATCACTATATCCATCACCAATAACTTGAATTTCGCCTTCAAGATTTAGATTTTTTAAGCATTCTATTTTTCCATTATGAGTTGATAATACATTCTTGGTGTCAAAACCAACAATTACATCGTTATCATCAAACTCAAATTTATTTGCATATACTCTTTCTGCCGGAATATTATACTCCTTTACAATAGCATCTATAAATTCTTTAAATCCACAAGAAATAACATAAATATCATTAGAAAAATTTTCAAAAAACTCTTTGTTTCTTTCTATAGATACGGAAACCTTTTTTCGTAATTCGTCTATTAAAATCGGTAAATCAGATTTTTTCGCATTTAATAATTTTATTCTACGCTCTAAAGATTCTGTGAATGAAATCTTTCCATCAATTCCTAAATTAGTAATATCTATAATCTCATTAATTATTTCATCTTTGTTAGGGTTATGTGATAAGGTTATTTCTGCTAACACATCCAATGCCTCAACACTAGTTAAAGTACTGTCAAAATCAAATATGAATTTTTTTTTTGTCTGAGACATGTTCTTTTTTTTGAGCTATAAACTTACAAAATTAGCTGTTATAATCTATCCTTTCAATTGACTTTTCACTAAAACGTTTTCACAATTTAAATTTTTGATTTTTGCTCAATAAAAATTTTATTTTGAAAGAATCATAAGCAAAATCAACCATAAAATTGGCAAGGATTCAACCCAAAAAGAGCTATAAAACTTAGATTGATTTTGTTTGGAACGCATTACTAGAAAAAGCAGTAATAAACAGATTCCTAAAAAAATACTTTTGTTCGTGTATGATTTTGTTAATAAAAATTCAATGACCAATGAAAAAAGAAGGAAAATAAATCCTAGTTTTTTTGTGTATTTAATTCCAATTTTTTGTGGTAATGTTTTTATGTGTTCGAAATCTAATCGCATATCTCTAATCTCAAAAGGAAGAATTAAAACAAGGATAAACAACATTCGTTGTAAAAATAATAGGATAAAAATACAGACTTCTTGATTTTTATTTAAAAGTAATGGAATAATCGTAGTGACACCCGACCATACAAATGATACAATAAAAATTTTAAGATAACTTACTTTACGTAAATTTCTCTGAAACCCTCCTAAAAATGGGACTACATAAAAAATTGTTATAACTCCAAAAGGAATAAAGTAAGAAAGTGATTTTATTGATAATTTAAAGCTATAATATATCAACATACAAAAGCTAATGAAAGAAAAAATCTGAATCGATCTCATACTTTTTGTCAAACTCATATGATAGAATTTAGCAACCCCTGCATACTTGATAAAATTGTACCCAGTGATGGTTGCATAAAAAATAAAATATCCTAAGTTTTCATCGTGTGGAATATCAAAATAAAATTCGGTAATACGAACTAAAGAATAGACTGAAAAAGCAACATGAATACTAGCGTTGATGTAAAAATTAAAAATTAATTTTAAAAGAGTCATTTCGCAAAAATAGGCATTCTTTATCAACAATTTTATGTTGATTAATTCACGCATTTTCACTTTTAGTTAGAGGATTACTATGTTCTTTTTTCATTATTTTTGTATGGTAAATTAATTATCTGTTTCACATGAATACAAATTCATTTCAAAGAAGACATATTGGACCTAGTAAAAAGGAACAAAAGGAAATGCTAAATAGCATCGGTGTTAACAGTTTGTCACAACTGATTGATGAGACCATTCCAGACGATATTCGATTACCAAAATCAATTCAATTGGATGAACCTATGAGTGAATATGAATATTTAAATCATATTAAGGAACTTTCTCAAAAAAATAAGGTTTTTAAGAGTTATATCGGATTGGGGTATCATGAAGCTATCTTGCCTAGTGTTATTAAAAGAAATATTCTTGAAAACCCCGGATGGTACACTGCATACACTCCTTATCAGGCAGAAATTGCTCAAGGTAGATTAGAAGCTTTATTAAACTATCAAACCATGGTTTGTGATTTAACAGGAATGGAATTAGCAAACGCTTCACTCTTAGATGAATCAACTGCCGCGGCTGAAGCTATGGCATTGCTTTACGATGTAAGAGAACGTCAACAAAAAAAAGCTGGGGCTCATAAGTTCTTTGTTTCTGAAGAGGTTTTACCACAAACTTTATCTGTTTTACAAACTAGAGCCACACCCATAGGAGTTGAATTGGTAATAGGGAAACACGAGGAATTTGATTTTTCCGAAGAATTTTATGGAGCCATTGTTCAATATCCTGGAAAACATGGTCAGGTGCATGATTATACTGATTTTGTTTCAAAAGCAAATACAAACGGAATCAAGGTAGCCATTGCAGCTGACATTTTATCTTTAGCAATTTTAAAAGCTCCTGCAGAATTTGGAGTAGATGTTGTGGTTGGAACCACACAACGATTTGGAATTCCTCTCGGATATGGTGGTCCTCATGCAGGTTACTTTGCCACTAAAGAAAAATACAAAAGAAGTATTCCAGGAAGAATTATAGGATTAACAAAAGACAAAGATGGGAAACGTGCTTTACGAATGGCTTTGCAAACCCGTGAGCAACACATTAAACGTGAAAAAGCAACCTCAAATATTTGTACTGCGCAAGTATTGTTAGCAGTAATGGCTGGTATGTATGCCGCATATCATGGAAAAGAAGGGATTAAATATATTGCTGACACAGTTCATAAACATACTAGAATTTTATCTAGTAGCCTAAAAAATTTAGGATTCAATCAAAAAAATAGTACTTATTTTGACACTATTTTAATTGAAGTTGAAGCAACTAAATTACGCCCTGTAGCTGAAGCAAATGAAATTAACTTTAATTATATTGACAACCACCATGTTTCAATTTCTATTAATGAAACTGTTGATCTCAAAGAAATAAAAGACATTGTTGGTTGTTTTGAAGAAGCTTTTGACTTAAAAAATAAAGAATTTTCTCAATCTTATAGTGTCATTCCTGAGAATTTAAAAAGAAACACACCTTTCTTAGAAAATGATGTTTTTAATACCTATCAATCAGAAACTGAAATGATGCGTTATATCAAACGTCTAGAGCGTAAAGATGTAGCTTTAAATCATTCTATGATTTCTTTAGGTTCTTGTACTATGAAATTAAATGCTGCTTCAGAAATGCTACCTTTAAGTTCTCCAAATTGGGGGAATATACACCCTTTTGTCCCTTTAAATCAAGCTCAAGGTTATTTAGATGTATTGAATAAATTAGAAAAACAACTCAATGAAATTACAGGTTTTGAAGGTACCTCGCTCCAACCAAACTCGGGTGCACAAGGAGAATTTGCTGGATTAATGACAATTAGAGCTTACCACCAAAACAACGGAGATTTCCATAGAAACATTTGTTTAATACCTTCTTCTGCACACGGAACCAATCCTGCTTCTGCCGTAATGGCAGGAATGAAAGTGATTGTAATAAAAACTGCAGATAATGGTAATATTGATATAGAAGATTTAATAGCAAAAGCAAATGAACACAAAGATAACTTAGCTGCTTTAATGGTAACGTATCCCTCTACTCATGGAGTTTTTGAAAGTGCTATTAAAGAAATCACAGAAATCATTCATAAAAATGGTGGACAAGTTTATATGGACGGAGCTAATATGAATGCCCAAGTTGGATTGACAAATCCAGCTGCAATTGGAGCAGATGTTTGTCATTTGAATTTACATAAAACATTTGCTATCCCCCATGGAGGAGGAGGCCCCGGAGTAGGTCCTATATGTGTTGCTTCACAATTAGTTCCTTTTTTACCTGGAAACCCCATAATTCCAACTGGTGGAGAAAAAGCAATTACGTCTATTTCTGCAGCTCCGTGGGGAAGTGCTCTAGCCTGTTTAATTTCCTATGGTTATATTACCATGTTAGGAGCAAAAGGAGTTACTGATTCTACCAAGGTAGCTATCTTAAATGCAAACTATATCAAAGAACGATTAGATGGACATTATAAAACCCTATACAAAGGGGAAATGGGAAGAGCTGCTCACGAAATGATTATAGATTGTCGTGATTTTAGAGAAAACGGAATTGAAGTTGTAGACATCGCAAAACGTCTTATGGATTATGGGTTTCACGCCCCAACTGTTTCTTTTCCTGTTGCCGGAACTATGATGATTGAACCTACAGAATCTGAAAATCTAGATGAATTAAATCGTTTTTGTGATGCAATGATTTCTATTAGAAAAGAAATTTCTCTTGCTGAAAAAGAGAATCCAAACAATGTGTTAAAAAATGCTCCTCATACAATGGCAATGTTAACAAACGACACATGGGATTTTCCATATTCTAGACAAGATGCAGCATTTCCGTTAGACTATATTTATGATAATAAGTTTTGGCCTACGGTTCGGAGAGTGGACGAAGCTTTTGGTGACAGAAACCTAATTTGTTCTTGTGCCCCTATTGAAGAGTATATAGAAATATAATATCTCTTTAAACAAATATTAATTCGATTAAAAAAGCCTCGACATTGTCGAGGCTTTTAATGTTATATTTAAGAAAAATTATTTTTTGAATTTTGCATATTTGGTCTTGAACTTATCAATTCGTCCTGCAGTGTCTACTAATTTAGATTTACCGGTATAAAATGGATGAGATGTTCTAGAAATCTCCAATTTAACTAAAGGATACTCAACTCCATCAACTTCTAAAGTTTCTTTTGTTTCTGCAGTGGAACGTGTTAAAAAAACATCGTCGTTAGACATATCTTTAAATGCTACCATTCTGTAATTTTCTGGATGTATTCCTTTTTTCATTATACTATATTTAAATATTTTACTCTTTTCTTTTACAAAGAACGAAGTTGGTAAAGCTTTCTTCTTAAAAAGGTATCAAAAAAACACATTTATTCTTTTGAGGAGGCAAATTTAACCATATTTTTTAATATTCAAACAAATAAATTGTTTTATTTGTATAAAAATAATCTGAATGAAAACCATCTATAGATCCTTTATATTACTGATAACAATAATGATATTGAGTTCTTGTGAGACTCAATACAACCTATCAATCAAGGTTCCTAACAAAACAACACTAAATAATAAAGTAAAGGTCAGTATCATCGAAGAAAATAACCATGAGCTGAGTAAAGTAACATTTTTTGTGAATGGAAAAGAAATACCCTCAACTAATCATTCATTTATTTTTGACTCTAAAGATTTCGGAACTGGTAAGCATCTAATTTCTGCAATGGTGACCTATGGTGACCAACAAAGCAAAAGAATAAATAATTTTGTAGAAGTTTTTTCTGATATTCCTTTTATATCCTATGATGTAAAAATAATAAATTCCTATCCTCATGACGGAACTGCTTACACACAAGGATTAGAATATTATGATGGTTTCTTATATGAAACTACAGGTCAAAATGGAAAGTCGTCACTGAGAAAAGTTGATATAAAAACAGGTAAGATAATAAAGAAAATTGATCTAGATAAACAATATTTTGGTGAAGGAATGACCCTGTTTAATGATCAAATATTCTTTTTGACTTGGAAAGCCAATAAAGGCTTTATTTATAATTTAAAAACCTTTGAACTAGAAAGTGAGTTTTCATATAACAGAAGTAAAGAAGGCTGGGGATTAACTCATTCCGAGACAGAATTAATTAAATCTGACGGAACCCCTAAAATTTGGTTCTTAGACCCATCAACACAACAAGAAAAAAGATATATACAAGCATACACACATAAACAAAAAATAAGTCAATTAAATGAATTAGAGTTTATCAACGGAAAAATATATGCCAATTATTGGAGAAAACCTCTAATTGCTATTATCAATCCTGATAATGGAATTGTAGAGGGGATTATTAATTTAACAAGTGTTGTTAAAGAAATGGAAAAGACTCAAAAATTAGTTAAAGATAATGATGTTTTAAATGGAATTGCCTTTGATTCGAAAAATAATAGAATGTTTGTAACTGGTAAAAATTGGGAAAAACTTTTCGAAATAGAACTTATTAAAAGACAATAATCAACTCAAATTAATGTTATATTTTTAACAAAATTAAATGAATGAAACATATCGTTTTTCTTTTTTTTATAATTCTAATTGTTTCTATAACATCTTGTCGAAAAGATTTTAGCACCATACCAAGTTTTGGTCAACTTGAGTTTTCTAAGGATACTGTTTTTCTAGATACAATTTTTACAAATATTGGATCTGCTACCTATAATTTAAAGGTTTATAATAGAAGTAATGAAGACATTACTATTCCAAATATAGCGTTGGAAAAAGGCTCAAGTTCCAATTACAGATTAAATGTTGATGGAATTCCAGGTAAAGATTTTCAAAATATTGATATCCTTTCTAAAGACAGCATTTTTATTTTTGTTGAAACTACCGTTGATATTGCTTCTATTCAAAACCCTTTGTATACAGATAGAATTTTATTTGACACAGGAACCAATGAGCAAAATGTTGATCTTGTCACATTAGTTCAAGATGCACATTTTATTTATCCAGGAAGAGACCCTTTTACAATGAAAATTGATTCGCTCACATTAGATGGACAGCCAACTACCATAAGAGGTCGTTTTTTAACAAATACTGAACTTATTTTTTCGAATACGAAACCAACCGTAATATATGGTTATGCAGCTGTTTCTGAAAATGATGTATTGACAATAAACTCTGGGTCAAAAGTTTATTTTCACAATAATTCAGGATTAATAATCGACAAAGGGGCGAGTTTAAAAGTAAACGGTACCTTGAACGAAAAAGTTATTTTTGAGGGAGATAGGTTAGAAAATTCATTTAATACTGTCCCTGGACAATGGGGTACTATATGGTTAAGGGCAGGAAGTAAAGAAAATGAAATGAATCACACTCAAATAAAAAATGGAATTATAGGAATTCTTGTAGATTCTATTGCAACCTCCACTGCTCCAACATTAACAATAAAAAACACAGAAATATTTAATCATTCAAACTTTGGTGTGTTAGCCAGAGAAACAAGTATTTATGGAGAAAATATAGTCATTGGAAATGCTGGAGAAGCTTCATTAGCTTGTACTATTGGTGGCTCCTACAACTTTATACATAGTACTTTTGCTAATTTCTGGTATAATGGAATTCGCTCTTTACCGACCGTTTTAATAAATAATTTTTTTACATACAGAAATGCTAGCGGACAAGAAATTTTTGAAGCAAGAGATTTAACAGCTGCTAATTTTACCAACTGTATTATAGATGGAAATAATAATATTGAATTTCTTCCTGATAGAATCGATGGTAGCATTTTCAATTTTAATGTAAGCAATTCAATGATCAAATTCAATGACATAAATAATACTCTTTCTGAAGTTCCTGAATTAGATTTTGATAATACATCCAATTATCAAAATATTCTTCTAAATGGTAATTCACATTTTAGAAATTCATCACTCAATGATTTTATTATTGGTCAAGATAGTGAAGCGATTAATCTAGGAAATTTAATAGGAGCTAATCTTGTTCCTACAGATATTCTAGAAGTCATTAGAACATTGAATCCAGATGCAGGTGCTTATCAACATATTGAATTTTAATTCAAAAAAAGATTGGCTTTGAAAATTCTTAAAGGCTCTTGATTATTAAAATTATTAAAAAATGATTAAAAAAAAGCATGATTATCTTTGATATTTGTGATTTACAAAACAATATAAATAAGTAAATGAAAAAAATAATTATTACTGGAACCAGTAGAGGAATTGGTTTTAAATTGGCACAAAAATTTGCTAGAAGTGACTTTCAGGTATTGGCACTTTCAAGAAATAAAAAGCCTTTAGAAGCTCTACAATTAAAAAATATTACAACCATTTCTGTTGATATATGTAAAAAAGACGACTTAAAAAAGGTTCAAAATTATCTGAATGAAAACTGGAAAGAAGTGGATATTCTAATCCATAATGCTGGATTTTTAATCAATAAACCTTTTGAAAATCTTACAAAAGAAGATTTTTTAAGGGTATATGATGTAAATGTTTTTGGAGTTGTTGGATTAACTCAACTGTGTATTCCTTTTCTTAAAAAAGGAAGTCATGTTGTAACGATTAGTAGTATGGGTGGGATTCAAGGTAGTTTAAAATTTCCAGGGTTAGCTGCTTACAGTTCTGCCAAAGGAGCTGTCATTACACTTTCTGAATTACTAGCAGAAGAATATAAAGAGAAAGAAATAGCTTTTAATGTCTTAGCTTTAGGAGCAGTACAAACGGAAATGCTAGCAGAGGCTTTCCCTGATTACCTGGCTCCTTTAAAAGCTAGTGATATGGCTGATTATATTTATGATTTTGCCACCACTGCTCAACATTATTATAATGGCAAGGTGCTTCAAGTATCTAATACCACACCCTAACTTTTATAATTAAATTCGTTCCTTTTTTATCTATAAACCGTGACAACTAATTTTGAGAAATACATACCAGAAAATGCAATTGCTATTACGAAAGAATTAGTAGGTCGATATGATATCAATCTAAAAATTGTTCATCAACGTCATACAAAACACGGAGATTTTAGGAAACTTTCTAACGGAACATTTCAAATTTCCATTAACAATAATTTAAACCCATATCAGTTTTTATTAACCTTAGTTCATGAAATTGCGCATTATGTAACCTATAAAAAGTATGGAAGAGTTCGACCTCATGGAAAAGAGTGGAAACAAATATTTCAACAATTAATGCTACCCTTTTTACGACCCTCAATTTACCCTAATGAAATATTGACTCCACTAGCTTATCATATGAAAAATCCTAAAGCAACTACTGATAGTGATTTAAAATTATCGTTAGCTTTAAAAGAAAATACTGCAGAAAGCGGAAAGAGTTTTATCTTTGAGCTCCCGATTAATAGTATTTTTGTTTTTAAAAACAAAGTATACAAAAAGGGAAATAAAAGGAAAACAAGATTTGAATGTATACAACTGAATACAAATCGTTTGTATCTTTTTAACCAACATGCAGAAGTCATCCATAGACGACAGGATGCATTTGAATAAGTACTGTAAATGAAAAATACTAATTATTATGCCGTTATAATGGCTGGAGGGGTTGGATCAAGATTTTGGCCAATGAGCACGCAAGAGTTTCCAAAGCAATTTCATGATATGCTTGGAAAAGGCCAATCTTTAATTCAAAGAACATTTGACAGAATTAATGAATTGGTTCCCTCAAAAAATATGTTGATAGCAACAAACAAAAGATATAAAGAGCTTGTATTAAATCAGCTTCCAAAAACCTCTTTAAATCAGCTCCTTTTAGAGCCTGTGATGAGAAATACAGCTCCTTGTATTTTATATGCTGCTTTAAAAATTTATAATCAAAATCCTGAGGCAGTAATGTTAATTGCTCCCTCTGATCATTGGATAGATGACGAAGAAGAATTCTCAAAAAACATAGAACTGTCTTTTGAAGCCTGTTCCAAAAAAGATATGTTGATGACCTTGGGTATCCAACCAAATGCTCCAAACACGGGCTACGGTTATATACAATTTAAAAAATCTAAATCAGCGATAAAAAAAGTAATCAATTTTACTGAAAAGCCGAATTTAAAGACTGCTGAAAAATTTCTTGAAAGTGGAGATTATTTATGGAACGCAGGTATTTTTATATGGTCTGCAAAAAGTATTATTGATGCCTTTTCCTCTTTGCTTCCTGAAATGCTGTCGTTGTTAGATGTAAAAAACATTTACAATACAAAAGAAGAAAGTACTTTTATTCAGAAACATTACAAAGATGCTGAGAACATTTCCATTGACTTTGGAATTATGGAAAAAGCATCAAATGTTCATGTTTTACCGGTAGATTTTGGATGGAATGATCTAGGAACTTGGGGTTCTTTGTACGAAAAATTAGAAAAGGACAGTAATGAAAATGCCATAGTTGGACCCGAAACTATTTTCCGTGATACTCATGGAAATATGATTCGCACAAAAAAAGGAAAGAAAGTGGTTATACAAGGTCTTCAAGATTTTATTGTAGTTGAAAAAGAAGACGTATTACTCATTTGCCCAAGAAAAGACGAGCAAGACATTAAAAAAATTGTTTCTAAAGTAAAAGATACTTTTGGTGATGATTTTGTATAATATAAAGGCTTCTGTTTTTTTCGCACGGTTTTCGCACCAATTGACATTCAAAAAAAGGGGGAAGCCATTACAACACCGCCCTTAGTGAAAAAGAAGATTTGTTATTCTTCTAGTATTTCCTCAACAGTAAGAACACAACACTCACTTTCACATTGAAAAGTCATATTACCTTCACTATCTAAATTACCACCAACACCACAAGGATTACAACCACCACAAGAAATTTTCCACTTTCTGTTCATAGATTTAGAAGAATTATCATTCCCCCCCATTTGAATTTCGTTTGAGTAAAATTTCAAAGCACCGATTCCAATAGCATAGTTGGATTGAACACCATCTTTGTCGATATAATCAATAAAAGAAACATTAAATTTGTCGCTTTCTTCAAATATTACATTTTCAATTTTAGAACTTTCAGGTAATTCTAAAATTTGTTTTAAATGTGTGATATTATCTGCAATTTCAAAACCCCTAGGAGACACCAATTCGATTTCAGAACTTACGTCTAATATTTTAGATTCCTCTTGATCACAAGAATAGAAAAACACTAAAGACAATAAAACAATGGACAAAGAGGGCTTTCTAAGGTTGTTTAAAATATTCATAAGAATTTTTTTAAATTAATAATAACCCAAAGCTATAACTCTAACAAATATCTGTCAATACCTGTAAATAGTGAAATTTTACACTCCTTTTTAAAAAGTAAATATCTCCAATAAATAAGTATTTAAAAAAATAAAGAGCAAAAGAAAAGCCCCGTCATTACTGACGAAGCTTGGTGTGACCTGGCTGGGGCTCGAACCCAGGACCCTCTCCTTAAAAGGGAGATGCTCTACCAACTGAGCTACCAGGTCAAAATTATTTAGCGGCTGCAAATATAGAAGCAAAATATTAATTTTCAAACTAAATTTCTACTTTGTTTCTTTTAAATATGCGTGTCTCACTTTTTTAAATAATTCAGAACTATACACGAATTTGACAACAGCTTTGTTATCAGTTTTAAAGATCTCTTTATTAGTTCCCTCCCAGGCTTTTTTACCATCCTTGAGAAAAACTATTTTCTCTCCTATTTGCATCACAGAATTCATGTCATGAGTATTGACAACTGTTGTGATTTTATATTCAGATGTAATTTCCTGAATTAGATTATCGATTAAAATAGCAGTGTTAGGATCTAATCCAGAATTAGGCTCATCGCAAAATAAATATTTTGGATTCATAACAATGGCTCTAGCTATTGCAACTCTTTTTTGCATTCCTCCAGATAATTCAGCGGGAAACTTATGATTAGAGTTTTCTAAATTGACTCTTTTTAAAACAAAGTTTACTCGTTCTAGCATTTCTTCCTGAGATTGCTTTTTAAACATCTTAAGAGGAAACATAACATTATCCTGAACTGTTTGGGAATCAAACAAAGCGCTTCCTTGGAAAACCATTCCTATTTCTTGACGCCATTGTCTTTTTTCCTCAGTTGTAAACTTGGTGTTTATCCCACCGTCAAATGAGATTGTGCCACTTTCTGGTGTATGTAATCCAATCAAAGATTTCAAAAACACAGTCTTTCCTGACCCACTTTGACCAATAATTAAACTTGTCATTCCAGGCTCAAAAATGGTTGAAATTCCTTTTAAAACCTGAATATCACCAAACCCCTTATATAATTTATCAACAATAATCATTAGGTAAGTAACATTTGAGTTAAAAAATAATTTGTAATAACTATAAGTATTATTGTCCAAACTACTGCTTTGGTACTTGCTTTACCAACAGCTATAGATCCTCCTTTAACATAATAGCCATGGTAAGAAGGCACTGTTGCAATAAGAAAAGCAAATACCAATGTTTTAATAATAGCATAGGTAACTAAAAAAGGATTAAAATCTGACTGAATTCCTTGCATATAATCAATCTCAGAAAACATCGTTGAAGAAAATCCAGCTACCCAACCTCCAAAAATTCCTAGAAACATAGCAAGTATAATTAAGAATGGGTAAAAGAAAATCGTTGATAAAATCTTTGGAAGTACCAAATAATTTAGAGAGTTAATACCCATAACTTCTAGGGCATCTATCTGTTCCGTTACTCTCATTGTTCCTATACTTGATGTAATATAAGACCCAACTTTTCCAGCCAAAATAATAGAGCAAAATGTTGGTGCAAATTCTAAAATAACTGATCTTTTAGTGGCAAAACCAATTAGGTACTGAGGGATAAAAGGACTTTCTATATTTAAGGCTGTTTGAAGTGCAATGACACCTCCGATAAAGAAAGATATAAAAATAACAATCCCTAGGGACTTTAATCCTAATTCATCAAATTCTTTAAAGAGTGCTTCTTTAAAAACCCTCATATTTTGCGGTTTTTTAAAAACCTGACCAAGCATTATAAAATACTTACCGATATGTTTCAGGTACTCCATTATTATTCTTTATGCTAAAGTATTAAAATATCATTAACCTTACGAATATTTAGTGAGGAACAAATAAAAAATAATTACTTTTGGAATAGATCTTAAAGTATACTATTTATAAATAAATACATGTTTTAAATTATTTGTTTTTCAGTATTGATATATTGTAACAAGACAAAACTAAATAACCAAAAACCATTATTAATTATTGGTATTTAGTAGATCAAATTAGGTATGAATTTAACAAAATATCACTACAAATATTTAAATACAGCAGGTATCGTTATTAAAGATTTGTTGGAATAAATTATGATAAAAAAGTTCATTTGTGTATTTTATTTTATTGTAAGTATCCATTGTTTTGGACAAGAATCTAGTATTGAAGAAAAATTTGAACTTTCTAATGAAATAGAAGAAACTTCTGGACTTATTTTTTTGAATGGAAAAATAATTACCCACAATGATAGTGGGGATGGTCCTAATCTCTACGAAATTGATACATTAAGTGGAGCCATTTCTAGAGTAATTACAATTACAAATGCAACGCATATAGACTGGGAGGATATAAGTCAGGATGATACTTATATATATATTGCTGACATTGGAAATAATAATGGAAATAGAGAGGATTTAAAGATTTACAAAGTTTTAAAAACTGATTATATTTCTTCTACAAATGTTATCGCTGAAATAATTACATTTTCGTACGAAGATCAAACAGATTTTTCTTCTCAACCAAACAACACAAATTTTGATGCTGAAGCCATCGCAGTGTATGAAGATAAAATTCTAATTTTTACCAAAAACTGGATAGATTATAAGACCAATGCATATGCTATTTCTTCAACAGTTGGAAATCATATTGCAGAAAAAGTTAGTAACTATGACTCTGAAGGATTAATCACTGGTGTTACTTATAATCCTTATAGTGATGCTTTTTTATTTTGTGGATATAATTCTACACTTACCCCTTTTTTAGTATACATAGATCATAATAGACCTCCAACACTTGATGTTTTTGCTGGAAATACAACTAAAATTGATTTAGTCGATGATCTTTATCTAGAACAGGGAAGTCAAATAGAAGGAATTGCCTTTTTTAAAGAATCTCGATATTATATCTCTAGAGAATATTTTTCCACTTCTATCGGAAGTGTAACTCTAGAATTTACTCAGAAGCTCTACGAATTTCAAAATCACCTTGATTATCTGCTGTCTTCCAATGATTATGAATTATCCAAATTAATTGAAATTGTTCCAAATCCAATTGAAGATTCATTAGAAATTGTTCAGCAAAATAATGTTCAAGAGATTCGGTCCTTAACTATTATTACCAGCCATGGAAAAAAACTTATAACTGTTGAAAATCAAAATAAAATGAATATAAGGAACCTCACTAGGGGATTTTACTTTGTTAAAATTCAATTTAAAACAGGGAATTTTCTAATAAAAAAAATAATTAAAAAATAAATAGCCCTATTCAAAAAATATTTTTGACTTACTTTTCAATAGGAAGAAAAATTTCGGCCATCATACATCGAGCACTTCCCCCACCACAAGCTTCAATAGTATCTAGAGTACTTGATATAATTTTGCAATGATTTTCTATTAGTGCTATTTGTGATTGATTTAATGAATTTAATGCAGAGGCACTCATTACTAAAAATAATTCATCATTTGTACCTCTTACTTGTAACATATTTCCTGCAAAATTATGTACTTGTTCTTCAGAAATTTCAATCACTTTTTTACCATCTTCTTTTAAGTGTTTTAAAACATTTTTACGTTCTTTTTTATCGTCAATACTTGCCAAACAAATGACAGCAAATGTTTCTGCCAAACACATCATTACATTTGTATGATAGATTGCTTTTCTATTCTGATTTACAGTTTGATTTGCAGTAAATAAAACCGGTGTAAATTCAAAATCTTCACAAAATTCAATAAATAAATCTTCATCTGCTCTTGGTGATAAAGCACAATAGGCTTTTCTATTTTCACGATCTAATAAAACACTTCCTGTTCCCTCGAGGAAAACATTTTCTTTTTCGGCAGTGGTATAATCAATAATATTATGAATCAAAAAACCTTTTTCTTCTAATTGATATAAAATATCATCTCTTCTTTCCAGTCTTCTATTCTCTGCATACATAGGATACAATCCTACTGTGCCGTCTTCGTGAAATGAAATCCAATTATTTGGGAAAATTGAATCTGGTGTATCATTATCTTCATTGTCGGAAATCACAATCACATGAACCCCGTGTAATTCTAAAATATCAACAAAATCATCAAATTCCTTTTGCGCATGAAAGTTCACTGAGTCTAATGAAATATTATCTAACACTTTTTGATAGTAATTATTAACAGCTGTTTGTTCATTCATCCTAAAATGAATAGGACGAATCATAAGTACACTATTAGTGGTCTGGTTCATATAGATTTATTTCGTTCACAAAATTATTACTTTTTAAGTTTAAAAAATAAACTCATCCACAAAAAATGATTGAAAAACAGTTAATAAATACGTTTAAAACTTAAATACTTGATTTATAGAATTTTAAATATTATTTAACAATTTTAATTTTCTTAAATATTCAATGATTTTTTAACTTTGATGTAAAATCATTAAGCATAATTTCATGAAAAAATTTAAACTATTTATTCCAATATTTTTAATCCTATTAAGCTCATTATATTCATGTAATAATGATAATGACAATACTGTTGAGCCTTCAACAATTGTTAATTTAGCAATTGACTCAGCAGACTTAACCAGTCTAGTTAGTGCCTTACAAAAAGCTGATTTAGTAAATACCCTTAATGGTTTGGGTCCATTCACAATTTTAGCTCCTACAAACGATGCTTTTGCAGCTTTCTTAAATGCAAACAACTTCAATAGCCTTGACGATGTACCTGTAAATGTATTGACTAACTTATTATTGAATCATGTTTTGAGTGGATCTTTAACAGCCTCTGATTTTAGCACAGGATATACAAATACTCTAGCAACTAGTGAAGCTTCCAGTTCTGTGATGTCACTTTATGTTGACACATCAAGTGGCGTTAAATTTAATGGTGTATCATCAGTAAGTTCTGCTGATATTATAGCTGTTAATGGAGTTATTCACAAAGTTAATGCTGTAATTGGTTTGCCTTCTGTTGTTACATTTGCAACAGCTGACCCTAATTTTTCTACACTTGTTTCAGCCTTAACAAGAGAGGATCTAACAACTGATTTTATTGGAATACTATCTACAGATTTTCCAATATCCCCTTCGCCTTTTACAATTTTTGCCCCTATCAATGATGCTTTCAATAGGTTATTTATAGAACTAGGGATATCTGGACTTTCTGATATTGATGAACCTATACTAGACGCAACTCTAAAATCACATGTGGTTGGTGGTGCAAACTTATTAGATACAGACTTATCTGACAATTTATCAATCGAAACTTTAGGAAGCCCTTTGACTGCCAATATTACGGGAGGAGCTTCTTTAACAGACAGCAATAACAGAGTTAGTGATATTATAGCCACCAACGTACAGGCAAATAATGGAGTTATTCACGTAATAAATAAGGTTATTCTTCCACAATAAACTCAAGACATTTAACAAAAAAAGGGGTATCAAAAGGATGAATCTTTTTTATTGTAAAAAACTCAACTTATAACTTATTTATAAATCTATAAACTAGATTTTTCATTTTGTAGTTAATTCTAAAAACGTTTTAAAATTCACGGTTTCACTTATGGAATAAGTACCAGCTACCAATTACTTATAATCTATCTAAACAATCTATATATATTGTTATAAAAGAAACATCAGTAAATCCTCTTTTTACTGCACCAATTAAATATTTTCTGCTAATCGATAAAAGTTTTCATATAGATTCTTGATTATTAATCTCAATACTTTTGATAATTTTTTCTTCATGTGAAAGTCTTCTTAAAAAATATTAAATAAAAAAAGTACAGTGGATTTGAGAATACACGAATATTCTGATAATAAAATTTATGTAAAATTAATCTCTAATCAATGGCAATGTTGAACAACGTAACAATCCTTCTTGTTTGGCAATTTCACTATATTGAACTTCTTCTACAATGAATCCATTCTCTCGAAGCCATGAGTTTAATCTAACAAAACTCTTTTCAGAGATAATAACATCTTCAGAAATAGAAAAAACATTACTATTCATATGGTACATTTCTTCCTTAGATATTTCAAATATATTTTCTTTACCAAAAAAATTGACCAACCATTTGAATTCTTCTTCAATAAGAAAACCATTTTTGTGAAGTATCGCTTTATCTTTTCCAATGGGTTGAAAACAACAATCTAAATGCAATGCATTTTCTTTTGATTGATTATTTGATTTTCTCAACTCAAACGATTTTATAATTTTATTTGGAAATAAATCTTGTATAGCAATTACTGAATTTCTATTTGTTCTTGCGGTAATATATGACGAATAATCCTCGCCAGAATATGTTCCAATAAAAACATAATCATTCCAAGGCATTACATCTCCTCCCTCTATATGACAAGCTTCAGGTAATGTGATTATATTTTCTTTTTTAATTAATTGCAAAACATGATTTATTGCCAAAATTTCTTGATCTCTATCAGGAAGAATATTTGCTTTGATAAATTTGTCTTCAATTACAAAACCGATATCTCTAGAAAAAATTTGGTTATAATTCTCAATAACGTTTGGTCTAAAGACTTGAACATTGTATTTTTCAAATATTCTGACAACTGATTCCATTTCTGGAATCATATCTTGTTCTTTTGGATATGTTCCAGCAATGACATGTTCCTTGCTTTTTGGATCGTAACAACTCTCTAATGTTGGTGTTGGACCATTATTATTAGCTATTCCAAAGATAACAGCTCTTAATCGTGATGTTTCGTTTTGAATGTGAAGTTGTAACATACAATTAGCTTTAATAAAGAATTTCAAAAGTAAGAAAACATACAAAAAAATTGATTATCGTATATACGAAATACCTGGAAACAATTTTTCTGTAGAGCAAAAATTACAATAAAACTATCTTTGAGAAATATTTTTAAATTTTCTGTATGTTTGACCAACATAAATTTGACGAGGTCTACCTATAGGTTCTTTACCTAATCGCATTTCTCTCCATTGAGCTATCCAACCTGGTAATCGTCCAAGAGCAAACATTACAGTAAACATTTCTACTGGAATTCCCATTGCTCTGTATATAATACCTGAATAAAAATCGACATTTGGATATAATTTTCTTTCCACAAAATACGGATCATTGAGAGCTTCTTGTTCAAGAGCTTTGGCAATATCTAAAATTGGGTCACTAATTCCTAAATCATTTAAAACCTGATCAGCAGCCAATTTGATGATTTTAGCTCTTGGATCAAAGTTTTTATAAACTCTGTGCCCAAATCCCATTAAACGGAAAGAATCATTTTTATCTTTAGCCTTTGCCATATATTTTTTTGTATCACCATCATCTTCCTTTATGGCCTCTAACATTTCTAATACCGCCTGATTTGCACCTCCATGAAGTGGTCCCCAGAGAGCAGAAATTCCGGATGACAAAGAGGCGAATAGACCTGCATGTGAAGACCCGACAATCCTTACGGTAGAAGTCGAACAGTTTTGTTCATGGTCTGCATGTAGAATAAATAATTTATCTAAAGCATCCTTCACAATTGAATTGACTGTATACTCTTCATTAGGTTTAGCAAACATCATAGTCATCAGATTCTCTACATATCCCAATGACTTCGAACCGTAATTTAATGGTAAGCCTTGAACCTTTCGCATTACCCAGGCAACCAAAACCGGTAGTTTACCCATAATTTTCACAATAGCTTTGTACATTTCTTCCTCAGAATCTACATTAACAGAAGATGGGTTAAATGCTGTTAAAGCACTTGTTAATGAAGACAAAATACCCATTGGGTGGGCTGACTTTGGAAATGCGTCTATTATTTTTCTAACATCATCATCAACAATAGCATTATCTTTAATATCTTCATGAAATTGAGTCAATTGATCTTTCGTTGGTAGTTCTCCAAAAATTAATAAAAAAGCAACTTCTAAAAATTGTGCTTTTTCAGCTAAATCTTCAATAGAATAACCTCTATATCTTAAAATTCCTTTTTCTCCATCTAAAAATGTAATCGAACTCTTACAAGCACCAGTATTTTTATATCCTGGATCTATGGTAATAACTCCTTTGGAGGTAACTCTCAATGTTTTAATATCGATAGCAACTTCATTTTCAGACCCTTTTATCAAAGGGAATTCATACGAATTTTCTCCAATCTGCAATTTCGCCAAATCTGCCATATCTTATATAATATTTGTTTTTTAGAAGTAATACAAAGATAGCTATTTTATAGGGTTTATAAAAAAACTACCATGGTTTTTGAATATCCAAAATTAAATTTCCCTAATTATTAAATATTACAAAAACCTCATAAAAATATTATGAGATTTTATTGCTAGCTATAACAACTTATATCTTAAAAGCTTTCTCTTGAGGAAAACAAGAAATATCTCCTAGCTCTTCCTCTATTCTTAATAATTGATTGTACTTAGCCATACGGTCTGAACGAGAAGCTGAACCTGTCTTTATTTGACCACAATTTAAAGCAACTGCTAAGTCTGCTATTGTCGTATCTTCTGTTTCTCCTGAACGATGGCTCATTACGGATGTATATCCAGCCTTATTTGCCATAGTAACAGCGGCAATTGTTTCTGTGAGTGTTCCTATTTGATTTACCTTAATTAATATGGAATTTGCAATTCCTTTTTCAATGCCTCGAGACAAACGTTTTACATTTGTTACGAATAAATCGTCACCAACCAACTGTACTTTATCTCCTATTTTTTCTGTTAAGTATTTCCACCCTTGCCAATCATTCTCATCCATTCCATCCTCTATCGATATAATCGGATAGTTCGCTGCGAGTTCCGCTAAATAATCTGCTTGCTCTTGACTTGATCTTACTTTTCCTGATTCTCCCTCAAATTTTGTATAGTCATATTGACCATCAACATAAAATTCAGCAGCAGCACAATCTAAGGCAATCATAATCTCATCTCCTAATTTATATCCTGCATTTTTTACGGATATTGATATGGTGTCTAATGCGTCTTCTGTCCCTTTTAATATTGGAGCAAATCCTCCCTCATCACCAACAGCTGTTGATAAATTTCTTTCATGCAATACTTTCTTTAAATTGTGAAAAATTTCCGAACCCATTTGCATTGCCTGAGAAAAACTTGCTGCTTTTACTGGCATAATCATAAATTCTTGAAATGCTATGGGTGAATCTGAATGAGATCCACCATTAATGATATTCATCATGGGGACAGGTAATATAATCGCAGAAGCTCCACCAATATATTTATATAAAGGTATTCCTAATTCATTCGCTGCTGCTTTGGACACCGCTAAAGAAACTCCCAGAATTGCGTTAGCACCTAATTTTGATTTATTTGGTGTTCCATCTAAATCAATCATCTTTTGATCTATTTGACTTTGCTCAAAAACAGAAAAACCAAGTAATTCATTAGCAATCAAAGTATTGACATTCTTCACTGCATGTAAAACACCTTTTCCCATGTAGTCATTATTTCCATCCCTTAGCTCTACTGCTTCATGTTCTCCTGTAGATGCTCCTGACGGTACTGCTGCTCTTCCAAATGCACCACTTTCTGTTGTTACATCTACTTCAATAGTGGGATTTCCTCGAGAATCGAAAATTTGCCTTGCATGTATGTTTAAAATACCACTCATTGTATAAAATTTATTTTGTTGGATTATAGATCGCTAAAATACATAATTAAGGACTGATTTTGTGAATGTTAAAATCAATTTATTACGAAAAAAAATTCATCTAAAATATAGAATGTTTTTAGATAACATTGATCGATAAAAAAACCCACTCCTAAGAGTGGGAAAAATTGCTATGAAAAAGAAAGTGATGATAAACATCACTGCTGTAAATGTAATATATATTATTCTATTAAACAACTATAAAATCAAAAAATAATCTTACAAAATTGACAAAAATAATTTGGTTGATATTTCTACTTTTTAATATTATTCATAAATTGATCAAATAGATATTCTGAATCATGTGGACCTGGACTAGCTTCGGGGTGATATTGAACTGAAAAGCAATTATTCTTTTTTAAACGTATTCCAGCAACAGTTTCATCATTTAAGTGTATATGAGTAATTTCTACATTTGGGTGTGCTTCTGCTTCTTCTCTATTGATTGCAAAACCATGGTTTTGAGAGGTTATTTCTCCTTTTCCTGTTAGCAAATTTTTTACAGGGTGATTTATCCCTCTGTGGCCATTGTGCATCTTGTAAGTAGATATTCCATTTGCTAAAGCTATTATCTGATGACCTAAGCAGATTCCAAATAATGGCAAATCTCTTTTTAGAATCTCTCTAACCAGTTCTTGTGCTTCTTTCAGTGGTTCAGGATCTCCGGGGCCATTTGAAATAAAGTACGCATCTGGTCTCCACGAAAACAAGTCTTCGAAACTAGCATTGTAGGGATACACTTTAACATAAGCTCCTCTTTTTACAAAATTTCTTAAAATATTTTTCTTTATACCAATATCTAAAGCAGCAATTTTAACTTTGGCATTTTCATCTCCTATGAAGTAAGGCTGAGTGGTTGATACTTTGGAGGCTAATTCTAAACCTTCCATAGTAGGAACTTTTGCCAATTGATTTTTAAGCCTTTCTATATGATCAACTTCTGTTGAAATAATAGCATTCATGGCACCATTATCTCTAATATAAGAAACCAAGGCTCTTGTATCTAAATCTGAAATCGCTACTAAATTGTGCTTTTCAAACCAATCTTTTAAATTCCCATCAGAGTCCATTCTAGAATGTTCAAAGCTAAAATTTCTAACAACCAACCCAGAAATTTTGATTCCTTCTGATTCAACTTCTTCGTTATTGATTCCATAATTCCCTATGTGAGCATTCGTGGTAACCATGATTTGTCCATAATAAGAAGGATCTGTAAAAATTTCCTGGTAACCAGTCATTCCAGTATTAAAACAAATCTCTCCAGTTGACGTACCATCAATTCCAATAGATTTACCATAGAAAATGGTACCATCTGCTAATAAAACCAGTGCTTTTTTTCTTTGTTGATATTTCATTATGTAGTTGTGATCATTTGTTAATCAAGAATTATTAACAAAAATAAGGATTAATGAAATATTATCATTCGTAGAGTTATTATATTTTATTGACAAAAAAAATAGGTAACTTTTACTGTTACCTACTTTGAGTTTTGTAATAGATTCTTTTAAATAGTTTATTCAGTTGTATTATATAATTTTGACAAAACTAACTTTAAATCATTAATTCTCTTGTGAGAGTATTTACCGTTTTTATAATATTTAATCAACATATTTTTTTCACTTACATTAACAGGAATTAAATCTTGAATGTCTTTTTTTCTTAATCTAAATTCTTTAATTTCACCTCCCCTTAAAAGATAAAAAGTCTCTTTTTGAATTAACTTATCTGTTTTTCTACTCAACATTGGGTTTACAGAACCTTCTACGAATTTGACACTATGAAAATTTAAAACAGATAAATCGTCAGATTCAAAAATTACCTCAAATACACGACTACCTATTTCTGTATCTATTTTTTTAAAGGTTTTATCAAGAATGTTAATATTGTCTATTTTATTCATATCAATAATAAATATAGAATCTTTAGATATTCTAGTGACCATTCTATTTGTTCTTAGATTGAAATTAATATTATTTAAAGTAAAGGTCTTATTATCTTTTGATGTTACAACTGTAGGATTATTATTCCATTTTTCGTATAAATATATAGAGCCATCTACGGTTCTTGGTGGATTCACAAATCTCATGGCTGTCCCGTATGTTTGACCTGATGAATTTCCTCCATCGCCTGTAATTCTGAGAAGATTACTAGTGTTATTGTCACTAACCCCTGTGGAAGAATTTTGAGAGTATACTATAGAAATAGAAAACAAGAATAAAATTAATGTTATTTTTATTTTTTTCATTTTTTTGTTTTTTTTGAAATCAGTGACTACATATTTTTTTTAAAAAAAAGAGAAATAATTTTAATTGGTTTTAAATTTTTGCTCCAAAAATATATAAAAAAAGAGTTCGTAGAAAATTACAAACTCTTTTTAACATTTATTTAAATCTTCATTTTTTATTCTTCAGATTTTTCTTCAGTAGATACGTCTGAAACTTCTTTTGAAGCAGTCTCTATCTCTACATCAGTACTTTTCTTTCTTCTTCCTCTTCGGGTTGTTTTCTTTGCTTTTTTCCCTTTAGGATTGTACAACTCATTATAATCAACTAGTTCAACCATAGCCATTGGAGCATTATCTCCTTGACGATTTCCTAATTTAATGATACGAACATACCCTCCTGGTCTATCTCCTATTTTTACAGAAATCTGTTTGAATAATTCTGTAACAGCATATTTATTTCTAAGATAACTAAACACTACTCTTCTATTATGTGTCGTGTCAGCCTTAGATTTTGTAATTAAGGGTTCAATAAAAACCCTCAGTGCTTTCGCTTTTGCAACAGTTGTATTGATGCGTTTATGTTCGATTAGAGAACATGCCATATTAGCTAACATAGCTTTTCTATGCGCAGATTTTCTTCCTAAATGATTAAATTTTTTTCTGTGTCTCATGACGTTTTATTTGAACTTTCATCTTGCTCAACTCTTTTTGAGGAGCAAAATATGAAAGATTAATCTCTATCTAATTTATATTTTACTAAATCCATTCCAAAATTTAGCCCTTTAATATTTACTAGCTCCTCTAGCTCAGTTAATGATTTTTTACCAAAATTTCTGAATTTCATTAAATCACTTTTGTTAAAGGAAACTAAATCTCCTAGGGTATCTACTTCAGCAGCTTTTAAGCAATTTAAAGCTCTAACAGAAAGATCCATGTCTATTAATCTAGTTTTTAGTAATTGACGCATATGCAATGATTCTTCATCATATGTCTCCGTTTGTGCAATTTCGTCAGCCTCTAGGGTAATTCTCTCATCAGAGAATAGCATAAAGTGATGAATTAAAATTTTTGCAGCTTCAGTTAAAGCGTCTTTTGGATTTATTGAACCATCGGTTTCTATATCAAAAATAAGCTTTTCGTAATCAGTCTTTTGTTCTACACGAAAATTTTCGATAGCATATTTTACATTCTTAATTGGTGTATATATAGAATCTGTAAAAATTGTTCCTATAGGTGCTCCTGATTTTTTATTTTCTTCAGCAGGTACAAATCCCCTACCTTTCTCTATGGTAAGTTCCATATTTAACTTTACTGACTTATCCATATTACAGATTACTAAATCTGGATTTAACACTTGAAATCCTGAAATAAATTTTTGTAAATCACCAGCGGTTAATTGATCTTGAGCAGATACAGCAATAGAAACTGTTTCTCTATCTGATTCTTCAATTTGTTTCTTGAAACGAATTTGTTTAAGATTAAGAATAATCTCAGTAACGTCTTCAACAATTCCTTTGATTGTTGAGAATTCGTGCTCTACACCATTAAGTCTTAATGAAGTGATTGCGAATCCTTCCAATGAGGATAATAACACTCTTCTTAGAGCATTTCCTACAGTTAAACCGAAACCTTGCTCTAATGGTCTGAACTCAAATCTTCCAGAAAAATCTGTAGATTCTATCATAATTACCTTATCGGGCTTTTGAAAATTTAAAATTGCCATAATACGTTTGTATAGATTATTTAGAGTACAACTCTACGATTAATTGTTCTTTGATATTTTCAGGAATTTGTAATCTCTCTGGAGTTTTTACAAAAGTCCCTTCTTTTTTGTCAGAATTCCAGCTTAACCATTCGTAAACAGCGTTACTAGAAGCTAATGCATTTTCAATAGCTTGTAAAGATTTTGACTTCTCTCTTACAGCAACTACGTCTCCTTCTTTTAAAGAATAAGAAGGAATATTTACTATGTCTCCATTGACAGTAATATGTCTATGAGAAACTAATTGACGTGCTCCTCTTCTTGAGTTAGCGATACCTAAACGGTATACAACATTATCTAAACGAGCTTCACATAATTGTAATAATACCTCACCAGTAATTCCTTTTGATGAAGATGCTTTTTTAAATAGGTTACTGAATTGACGCTCTAATATACCGTAGGTGTATTTTGCTTTTTGCTTTTCCATCAACTGGACAGCGTATTCAGATTTTTTACCTCTTCTTTTAGCATTTCCATGTTGTCCTGGCGGGTAATTTCTTTTTTCGAAGTTCTTGTCGGCTCCGAATATTGCTTCACCAAATTTACGAGCAATTTTAGTCTTTGGTCCTGTATATCTTGCCATTTCTTTTTTTGTTTAAATAGGGACTATGAATTAAGGCTTACTCCTTCGATAATCTGATTCCTATTAATTAAAATTTAATTATACCCGTCTTCTTTTTGGTGGACGGCAGCCATTATGAGGAGTTGGAGTAACATCAATAATTTCAGTTACTTCGATTCCTGAATTGTGAATAGATCTAATAGCAGATTCTCTTCCATTTCCAGGTCCCTTCACATAAACTTTTACTTTACGCAATCCTGCTTCATGGGCAACTCTAGAACAATCTTCGGCAGCTAATTGAGCAGCGTAAGGTGTATTTTTTTTAGAGCCTCTAAATCCCATTTTTCCAGCTGATGACCAAGAGATAACATCTCCTTTCTTATTGGTCAAGGAAATTATAATATTATTGAAAGAAGCTGTCACATGAGCTTCTCCTATAGACTCAATGATTACTTTACGTTTTTTTGAACTTGTTTTTGCCATAATAATTTCAATGTTTAGCCATAATCTCTAGTAAATTGTGTAATAGTACAACGTCACACTAGTTACTTAAAGCTATTCGTAACTTATTTTTTCTTATTCGCTACTGTTTTTCTCTTACCTTTTCGTGTTCTTGAGTTGTTTTTTGTTCTCTGCCCTCTTAAAGGAAGACCAACTCTATGACGAATACCTCTTTGACATCCAATATCCATTAGACGTTTAATACTTAATTGCACCTCAGATCGTAATTCACCTTCAATAGTATAGGTTCCTACCTGTCCTCTAATTGCTGCAATTTGATCATCTGTCCAATCTTGAACTTTAATACTCTCATCTACTTTTGCGTTTGCTAAAATTTCTTTAGCTCTACTTTTTCCAATGCCAAAGATGTAAGTTAAAGCAATAACTCCTCTTTTATTTTTTGGAATATCT
>CATISV010000034.1 GCA_949541125.1 Flavobacterium sp. SCGC AAA160-P02 | reverse complement strand
GTAGCCATTTGGTTAACCTATTATACGATGATTGCGGATTGGCCTCAAGATATTGGAGGAAAACCAAGTTTTAGTTGGGCAGAAAACATGCCTGCTTTTGTGCCAATTATGTTCGAATTGACAGTGTTTTTTGCGGCACATTTAATGGTAATCACATTCTATATGAGAAGTAGAATATGGCCCTTTAAAAAAGCAGAAAACCCTGATCCAAGAACAACAGATGATCATTTTTTAATGGAAATAGAAGTTCATGATAACGAAGAAGAGTTGATCTCATTATTAAATGAAACAGGAGCTATAGAAATTAATACAGTAGATAAGCATTAATTCATGAGAAAGTATATAAAATTTTGTATTGCCTTTGTTGTCTTAGCAATGATTTTTTCATGCTCTGACAAACGAGAAAGACAATATCAGTATATGCCAGGAATGTATGTTGCCGTTCCTTATGAAGCCGATGCAGAAAAAGGAAATACGGGGGTTTCTTCTAACCTAAAACCAGTAGAAGGAACAATAGCTAGAGGTAATGTTCCTTACGAGTATGCAAACACCAATGAAGATTATGAAAGAGCAAAATATAATTTGAAATCTCCATTAGTTCAGGACGAATTTAATCTTGAGAATGGAAAGAAAATGTATACGATTTATTGTGTTTCTTGTCATGGAAAAAAAGGAGATGGAAATGGTTATTTATCTCAGGCTGAGAAATTTCTTGGAATACCAAGTTATAAAGATAGAGACATTACAGAAGGAAGTATTTATCATGTCATTATGCATGGTAAAAACTTAATGGGTTCTCATTCATCACAGCTCACCAATAAAGAGCGATGGCAGATAGTACAATATGTTGGAAAGTTGCGAAAGGATTTATTGAAATAAGGACAAAAGAAGAATAGGAAAGATATGTATCAATTCTCAGGTAAATTAAAAATATTCTCAATAGTACTAATTATTTTAGGGATATTGGGTGTTGGTTTTAGTTTTTATAATGCACCATCAACTGTAGAAGAAGCGATGGTAATGATTTCAAGTAATGACCACGGTGATGGTCATGGCGATGGTCATGGAAACTCTCATGATACAGCAATAAAAGAGAATCATTCATCTGGGTCACATGTAGCTAAAGACCCTCATAAAGCTTCTCATGGTAAAAGTTCTAAAGAGGTACACCCAACAGAAACACACATAGCTCAAGATACCCATAATGAAGAACAAGATGAGGTGAAAGATAGTCATACCAAAGATGATGAACATTCATTAAATGCGCATGCAACAACAGATTCTCACGGAGAAGGTCATGATGCAGCACATGGAGAACATGTTTTACATCAACTTCAAAACAGGCCATGGTCAGCGGTATATGTATCCTTACTTTTTTTCTTAGGAATTTCTTTGTTGGTGTTAGCATTTTACGCATCACAAAGAGTTGCGCAAGCAGGTTGGTCTATTGTATTGTTTAGAGTTATGGAGGCGATTACTGCTAACTTAGTGCCAACATCAATTATTATGCTAATTTTAGTCATTCTAACAGCGCTTCATTCTAATCATTTATTTACTTGGATGGGCGAAGGCGTTTTTGATAAAACAAGTGAGAATTTTGATCCTATAGTTTATGGCAAAAAAGCATGGTTAAATGTTCCGTGGTGGGTGATAAGAAGTGTTTTTTACTTAGTAATATGGAATACCTACAGATGGTTTATTAGAAGAAATTCAATCAAAGAAGACACCGCAAATGATGCTTATAAAACATACAAGAAAAACTATAATATGTCTGTGGTATTTTTATTCTTATTCATGATTACAGAATCTATGGCAGTATGGGACTGGATTATGGGCTTAGACCCTCACTGGTTTTCTACCTTATTTGGATGGTATGTATTGGCCTCTCTATTAGTAAGTGCTATTACTGTAATTGCATTTGTAACAATCTATCTTCGTTCTAAAGGATATCTGTCTAAAGTTAACGATAGTCATATTCATGATTTAGCAAAATTTATGTTCGGATTCTCTGTGTTTTGGACCTACTTATGGTTTGCCCAGTTTATGTTGATTTGGTATGCAGATATTCCTGAAGAGACCACTTATTTTGTATTAAGATTTACAGAATACAAAACATTATTTTTATCTATGTTAGTGATGAACTTTTTCTTTCCAATATTATTATTAATCAATAGTGATTTTAAAAGCAGACCTTGGTTTGTCGTTATTGGAGGATTGGTCATTTTAGCAGGTCATTATGTAGATTTATTTATCATGATTATGCCCGGAACTGTAGGAGGAAGTTGGAGTTTTGGAATTCCAGAAATCAGTGCAACTTGTTTCTTTTTAGGAATATTTATTTATACTGTCTTTACTGCTTTTTCTAAAGCAAACCCAGTAGCAACAGGAAATCCGTTCTTACATGAAAGTGAGCATTATCACTATTATAATATAGAACATCATTCAGGAGAAGACAATGGACATTAATCAATACAATAACAAATAAAATATTATGCTAGCTCTATTTTATATTTTTATAGGTGTTGCAATCGGAGTAAGCTTCTGGCAAGTTACAAGAATATTGAATTTAAGAAGTTCTATTGCTACTGATAAAGACAATGACGTGCAGGGTAAATATTTCATGCTTTTTGGAGTATTTTTATACGTATTGATGATTTATTGCTTGATTGCAATGAATGTTATTATGTTACCAGAATCTGCTTCATATGAAGGAGAAAATGATGACATCTTATTCAATGTTTCATTTTGGTTAATTGGAATTGTACAGTTTATAATGCAATTTATCATCGCATTTTTTACGTATAAATATCGAGGTAAAAAAAGTAATAAAGCAAAGTTTTATGCAGATAATCATACCCTAGAGTTGATTTGGACAGTAATTCCTGGAATCGTAATAGTTGTCCTCATCGGTTTTGGAATCTTTCAATGGACGGAAGTTATGAATATTGATGAGAGTGAAGACCCCATTATTATTGAAGTATATGCTAAACAATTTGCATGGCAAGCACGTTATGCAGGAGCTGATAATACTCTTGGATTAGGGAATGTAAATTTTATTGATGAAAGTAGTAATCCCATAGGTGTAGATATGTCAGACGTTGCCTCCTTAGACGACAAACCAGTTACTGAGTTACATTTACCTAAAGGAAAGAAAGTATTATTTAAATTCCGATCACAAGACGTTTTACACTCTGCTTATATGCCTCATTTTAGAGCGCAGATGAACTGTGTTCCGGGAATGGTTACACAATTTGGATTCACACCAAAATATACGACTGAGGAAATGAGACTTCAATCTGAAGTTGTTGACAAAGTTAAACGAATTAATAAAATTCGTTCAGAAAAAGGCGAAGATTTATATGAATTTGATTATGTATTACTATGTAATAAAATCTGTGGAGCCTCTCATTACAGTATGCAAATGAAAATCATTGTTGAAGAAGAAGAAGACTATAATAAATGGTTAGCTGAGCAGTCAACCTATGGAGAAGTTATAAATAAATAGAACACAAAAAAGTTAGATTATGTCAGAACATCATCATAAAGAAACATATGTAACAAAATATATTTTTAGTCAAGATCATAAAATGATCTCGAAGCAATTCTTAATTACAGGAATGATTATGGGTGTCATTGGGATTTTTATGTCTATGTTATTCCGTTTACAGTTAGCATGGCCAGAAAAATCTTTTACAATTATAGAAGCATTCCTTGGCCCGCATCAAACAGATGGTATCATGAGTCCAGATATTTATTTGGCACTGGTTACTATTCACGGTACTATCATGGTGTTCTTTGTATTAACTGCAGGATTAAGTGGAACATTTTCTAACCTATTAATACCATTACAGATTGGAGCACGTGATATGGCATCTGGATTTCTAAACATGATATCCTATTGGTTGTTTTTTATTTCTAGTGTGATTATGGTCGTTTCTTTATTTGTGGAAGCAGGTCCAGCCTCTGCAGGATGGACAATCTATCCGCCACTAAGCGCCTTAAAACAAGCAATTCCTGGTTCAGGATTAGGGATGACTTTATGGTTAGTGTCGATGGCCATTTTTATTGCTTCTTCCCTAATTGGATCATTAAACTATATCGTAACTATTTTAAACCTCCGTACCAAAGGAATGAAGATGACAAGATTACCATTAACCATGTGGGCATTCTTTATTACAGCTATCATAGGTGTCGTTTCTTTTCCAGTTCTTTTATCTGCAGCTTTACTGCTGATTTTTGACAGAAGCTTTGGAACATCTTTTTATCTTTCAGATATTTTTATCAGTGGAGAAGTACTTCATTATCAAGGAGGATCTCCTGTATTATTTGAACATTTATTTTGGTTCTTGGGTCACCCAGAGGTATATATAGTATTATTACCAGCATTAGGTATTACATCGGAAATTATTTCAACAAATTCAAGAAAACCAATTTTTGGATATCGTGCTATGATTGGTTCTATCATGGCTATTGCATTTTTGTCAACCATTGTATGGGGTCATCATATGTTTATCTCAGGAATGAATCCATTTTTAGGTTCCGTATTTACTTTTACTACCGTATTGATTGCTATTCCTTCTGCGGTGAAAGCATTTAATTATATTACAACTCTTTGGAAGGGGAACTTACAGTTAAATCCAGCGATGTTATTTTCTATAGGATTGGTGTCAACATTTGTAACAGGAGGATTAACGGGCTTGGTTTTGGGAGACTCTGCTTTAGATATCAATATCCATGACACTTATTTTGTTGTAGCGCATTTCCATTTGGTGATGGGAGTTTCTGCTATTTTTGGAATGTATGCTGGAATCTATCATTGGTTCCCAAAAATGTATGGAAAAATGATGAACAAAGCGATGGGGTATTGGCATTTTTGGGTTACTATTATCTGTGCTTACGGAGTATTTTTCCCAATGCACTTTATTGGATTAGCGGGTTTACCTAGAAGATATTATTCTAATACAGCGTTTCCAATGTTTGATGATGTTGCAGACACGAATGTGGTAATTACTCTATTTGCACTAGTTGGTGGAATTGCCCAACTTATTTTCTTGGCTAACTTTTTTATCTCTATATATAGGGGTGAAAAAGCAACTCAAAATCCATGGAATTCTAATACCATAGAATGGACAACCCCTGTTGAGCATATCCATGGAAATTGGCCGGGTAAAATTCCAGAGGTTCACAGGTGGGCTTATGACTATAGCAAAAGAGTTGATCCCGACGATGACGATAGTGATTATTTACATGGAAAAGATTGGGTGTCTCAAATAGCCCCATTACTTCCTGGAGAAGAACCCTCCTAATAGTTAAAAAATCAAAATTTAAACCTTTCCAAATTGGAAAGGTTTTTTGTTTTCTAACAAGAAGTAAATCAATCTTCAAATTCTAGTATATTTGTAATATGAATGACCACCTAAATCCTGAAAACAAACAGTATACAAATGAAGAGCTTGAAGTAGAAAAAAAGCTTAGACCTCTTTCTTTTGATGACTTTACAGGTCAGGAGCAAGCTATTGAAAATCTCAAGATTTTTGTTCAAGCGGCTAATCAAAGAGAAGAAGCACTAGACCATACCTTATTTCATGGACCACCAGGATTAGGAAAAACGACTCTAGCGCACATCTTGGCGAACGAATTAGATGTTGGAATAAAAGTTACTTCAGGACCAGTATTAGATAAGCCGGGAGATTTGGCAGGTCTTTTAACAAATCTAGAAGAAAGAGATGTTTTATTTATTGATGAGATTCATAGATTAAGTCCTATTGTAGAGGAGTATTTATACTCAGCAATGGAAGACTATAAAATAGATATTATGATTGAATCTGGTCCTAATGCAAGGACGGTTCAAATTAATTTAGAACCTTTTACATTAATTGGAGCAACAACCCGTTCAGGCTTGTTAACAGCTCCAATGAGAGCTCGCTTTGGAATCAGCAGTCGATTAAATTATTATAAGAAAGAATTATTAACAACGATTATTCAACGAAGTGCTCAGATTTTAACAGTTCCAATTTCTATGGAGGCCGCAATAGAGATTGCTGGAAGAAGTAGAGGAACTCCCAGAATAGCTAATGCATTATTGAGAAGAGTCCGAGATTTTGCACAGATTAAAGGAAATGGAAGTATTACTATAGATATTGCTAAATATGCTTTAAAAGCCTTACATGTTGATGCCTATGGTTTAGATGAAATGGATAACAAAATTTTGACGACTATTATTGATAAGTTTAAAGGTGGACCAGTAGGAATTGGTACTCTAGCAACTGCAGTTGGTGAAAATGGTGAAACGATAGAGGAAGTTTATGAACCTTTTTTAATTCAAGAAGGTTTTATCATGCGAACACCAAGAGGAAGGGAAGTAACTGATTTAGCTTACAAGCATTTAGGCAGAATAAAAGGAAAAAATCAAGGAGAATTGTTTTAGTTTTAAGAAACAAGATCCTTTTTGATTTTAATAAAGAATGAAAAAAATACAAAAACTCATACCAATTTTAG
>CATISV010000033.1 GCA_949541125.1 Flavobacterium sp. SCGC AAA160-P02 | reverse complement strand
GGTAACCATACAAGCGTTCCAAATCCCAGGGGTATAAGATAAATTGTTAGTGTGTGTATTGATAATTTTAGTTGCCAAAGCATCTCTTAAATCTATTCCTGTGAGATAAAGGTCTACATCATCATAATAACTTTCTTGAGCATATATGAATATTGAATACGAAGATATTAGTAGAAAAAGTAATTGTTTTTTCATCCGTTTGTTTTAAAAATTATGTCAGTATGGAAATCATTTAGACATAGATAATGTTATTTTTTTTCTAATTGTGCCATATAAAAACCATCATAACCAGAGGTATGGGCTAATACTTTATTTTGTTTCACTAAAGTAAATTCCTTTCCTTCCTTTGAGATTAAAAATTTTTCTATTTGCAATTGATTTTCAGAGGGTAAAACGGAACAGGTAGCATACACCAATTTACCGCCAGCTTTTACCATTTTTGAATATTGTCGTAATATATTTTGTTGTGTTTCTTTGATATTTTTTAAAAAAGCAGGTTCTAATTTCCACTTTGAATCAGGATTTCTTCTTAAAACACCGAGTCCAGAACAAGGGGCGTCAATTAATACTCTATCTGCTTTGTTATGTAATTTTTTGATGGGCTTGGTAGAGTCAATCACTCTAGTGTCTATATTATGTACTTTGTTTCTGCGAGCTCTTACTTTTAGTTTTTTGAGTTTACTCTCATAAATATCTAAAGCGATGATTTGACCTTTGTTTTGCATTAAGGATGCGAGATGTAATGATTTTCCACCAGCTCCTGCACAGGTATCAATAACCTTCATTCCTGGTTTCACATCTAAATAACTAGCAACTAATTGAGAAGAAGCATCTTGCACTTCGAAATATCCTTTTTTGAAAGCTTCTGTTTTAAATACATTGGCTCTTTCTTGTAATTTGAGAGCATCAGAATTTTTGGGAATAAATTCTGTAATTATATTTTCGGTTAGGAGTTGTTTCTGTAACTCCTCTCTGGTGATAAGTAATGTATTTGTTCTGAGGATTACCTCTGCTTTTTTATTGAGCGCGTTGATCTCTTTTGACCATAACTCCTCTCCAAGTTCTTCGACGCCAATATGATCGATCCAATCTGGAATAGATTCTTTAAATTTTCTTATTTTGATAAGCTCATCAAATCGTCCTTTGATACGTCGGGTAGGTGTGGGTTCTATTTGATTCCAGTCTGGTAATGGAATTCCTTTTAATACACACCACACGGAAAATAATCTCCACAAGTTGGCACGATCAAAAGGTTCTTTTACGTTGGCAATTTCTGCGTACAAACGTTTCCAGCGAACAATATCATAAATAGTTTCCGCAACAAACTTTCGATCACGACTTCCCCAACGTTTATCTCTTTTTAATGCTTTTTCTACTGCCTTGTCTGCATACACACCATCATTAAAGATGTCACGAATGCTGTCAATAACTGTATAAACGAGGTTTCTGTGTAATTTCAAGGGGATAGGTTTATATCTAAAACAAATATATGAATAGACTTTGAGTATTTAAGTGTAATATTTTTTCTTTTTTTTGTAAAAAATTTTAAGATTATTTTCCATCAATTTATCAAATAATTATCTTAACAACCATATTTTATTTAATCATTAAATTAGCTTAAAGTTTAATAACTAATGAATCTAGAAGATCCTATTTACTTTTTAAAAGGTATAAGTAATGTTAGAGCAGGATTGCTTTCAACAGAATTGGGATTAAATAGTTTAAATGATGTACTCAATTTTTTCCCCTATCGATATATTGACAGAACAACATTTTACAAAATTCATCAACTAATAGACAATAATTCGGAAGTTCAACTTATTGGAAAAGTAACAGAGCTTACCACAATTCAACAAAAGAAAGGCAGTAGACTCGTTGGTAAATTTCAAGATGATACGGGAAGTATTGAATTAGTTTGGTTTAAAGGTCATAAATGGATACAAAAATCGATTAAAATAAATACGCCTTATGTTATCTATGGTAAATTAAATCATTTTAAAGGAAGTTTTTCTATTGTTCACCCAGAAATGGAATTCGTTGAACAGTATAAAAAAAAGATT
>CATISV010000032.1 GCA_949541125.1 Flavobacterium sp. SCGC AAA160-P02 | reverse complement strand
GTAAATCAATTACCTTTTGTTACTAGCAATATTATTGGCGCTACTAAAATGAATCAGTTAAAAGAAAATATAGGAAGTATTCATATAGAATTATCTCAAGAGATTTTAAGTGAAATAGAAGAGGTTCATTCGATGATTCCCAATCCAGCTCCCTAAAAGGAATTGATTAAGACTTTTTATTTGACCAACTATCTCTTAAACCAACTGTTTTGTTAAAAACTAAAGCATCTGACCTAGAATCATCATCAACATTAAAATACCCTAATCGTTGAAATTGAAATCGTTCTCCTACAGTTGCTTTTTCCAAACTAGGTTCTACATAAGCATTAATTATCTCTAAGGAATTAGGATTTAAAAACTCCATAAAATCTTTGTCTTTATGAATGTCTGGCGCTTCCTCAGAAAACAATCTGTCATAAGCTCTTACCTCTGCTTTTAAAGCATGTTTGATAGAAACCCAGTGGAGTGTTCCCTTGACTTTCCGCATGCTTTCCGCTGTCCCACTTCCAGATTTGCTTAAAGGATCATAGGTACATTGAATTTCAATAATATTTCCCTCGGAATCTTTGGTACAGCTTTCTGCTTTAATAATATATGCATTTTTTAGACGAACCTCTTTGCCTAACTTTAATCGGAAAAATTTCTTATTAGCTTCTTCTCTAAAATCTTCTTTTTCAATATAGATTTCTCTTGAGAAAGGGAGCTCTCTAGATCCAGCGTTTTCATCTTCAGGGTTGTTATCAGCAATTAAAATCTCTTCTTTCTCTTCAGGATAGTTTGTAATCATAACTTTCACAGGATTTAAAACCCCCATGACTCTATTGGCTGTTTTATTTAAATCTTCACGAATTTTAAATTCAAGCAATGAAACATCAATTACATTTTCTCTTTTAGAAACACCAACAGTATCAATAAAATTTCTGATAGAAGTAGGGGTATATCCACGCCTCCTTAAACCTGAAATAGTTGGCATTCTTGGATCATCCCAACCAGACACGATGTTATCTTCTACCAAACGCATCAATTTACGTTTGCTCATGATTGTATAACTTAAATTTAAACGAGAAAACTCACGTTGTTTTGGAGGGTTTGGGAACTGTGCTTTTCCATATTCATAAACCTGATCTCGAAACCAATTGTATAAATCTCTGTGAGGTTTAAACTCAAGTGAACACAGAGAATGTGAAATTTGTTCAATATAGTCGCTCTCTCCATGTGTCCAATCATACATTGGATAAATATTCCAATCATTTCCCGTTCTGTGATGTTCTTTGTATAAGACACGATACATGATGGGATCGCGCATTAGCATATTGGGGCTAGTCATATCAATTTTAGCTCGTAAAATATGTTCGCCTTCTTGAAACTTTCCATCTTTCATTTTTTGAAATAAGGACAAATTTTCTTCGACAGACCGAGTTCTAAAAGGGCTATTGATTCCTGGTTCAGTTGGAGTTCCTTTTTGCTCACGCATTTCTTCAGAGGATTGACTATCTACGTAGGCTTTACCGTTTTTGATCATTAAAACCGCCCAATCATACAATTGTTGAAAATAATCTGAAGAATACAATTCATTTTCCCATTGATATCCTAGCCACACAATATCGTTTTTGATAGCATCCACATATTCTTGTTCTTCTTTGTTAGGATTTGTATCGTCAAAACGAAGATTGACAGGCGCATTGTATTTTTCGCCTAAACCAAAGTTAATTCCGATGGCTTTTGTATGGCCAATATGCAAATACCCATTAGGCTCTGGTGGAAAACGAAAACATAAATTTTCTTTAGGCATTCCTTTTGCCAAGTCTTCTTCAATAATTTGCTCAATAAAATTGAGAGATTTTTTTTCTTCAGACATTAATCGTCAACTAAAAAATTAAG
>CATISV010000031.1 GCA_949541125.1 Flavobacterium sp. SCGC AAA160-P02 | reverse complement strand
TATTTTAAAGCTAATTGTTTTTTAATATTTGGCTCATCAGACTTGTGTACTAAAGTATCATGAGTTAATTTAAGTTTACGTTTTTTAGACTTCTTTGTTAAGATGTGACTTTTAAACGCGTGCTTTCTTTTAATTTTTCCAGAGCCAGTAAGCTTAAATCGTTTCTTGGCACTAGATTTGGTTTTCATTTTAGGCATTTCTCCTTCGTTTTTATTCTCGCTTATTATCTTTACTGAATATGTTAATTACAGTGTTTTTTATTTTGATTTTTTTGGAGTAACAAACATAATCATTCGTTTCCCCTCTAATTTTGGCAATTGCTCTACTTTACCATATTCTTCTAACTCTTGGGCTAATCTTAACAAGAGTATTTGACCTTGTTCTTTAAAAATAATTGATCTTCCTTTAAAAAAAACAAATGCTTTTAATTTTGCTCCATCTTGTAAAAATTTTATGGCATGTTTCTTTTTAAATTCATAATCATGCTCGTCAGTTTGAGGTCCAAAACGTATTTCTTTTATGGTCACTTTAGTCGCTTTGGACTTCATGATTTTATTACGTTTTTTCTGTTCATACAAGAATTTCTTGTAATCAATAATCTTACATACTGGAGGAACAGCTTTTGGTGAAATTTCAACCAAATCCAATCCTTGCTCTTTCGCCATTTCTTTTGCAATAGCTAGGGGGTAAACATCTACTTTGATATTATCTCCTACCAATCTTACCTCATCGACAAAACGAATTTTGTCGTTAATTCTGTGCTGATCTTCTTTGATTATTCTTGCGGGTCCCCTAGACCTTTTTCTCCTGATTGCTATGACTTATAAAATTTAATCCTGTTTTAACAGGGTTCTTACTATGTTTTAAACGCTACAACTGTTTTTTTTATTTCTTTGTTGATAAGAGAGATAAATTCATTGACACTGAATGTTCCGATATCCCCTTCACCATGTTTTCTTACTGATATGGTTCCTTCACTTTCTTCTTTTTCTCCAACAATAATCATGAATGGAATCTTGCTAACTTCTGCATCTCTTATCTTCCTACCAGTTTTTTCACTCCTATTATCAACGAGCGCGCGAATTTCGGAATTTTCTAACAAATGTAAAACTTTTTCAGTATATTTTTGGTATTTATCACTGATAGGTAAGATGATAACTTGTTCAGGAGTAAGCCACAAAGGAAAGTTTCCTCCGGTATGTTCAAGGAGTACAGCAATAAAACGCTCCATAGATCCAAACGGTGCCCTATGAATCATTACAGGTCTATGTAACTGATTATCAGCTCCTTTATAGGTTAAATCAAAACGTTCAGGTAAATTATAGTCAACTTGTATGGTCCCCAATTGCCAGCTTCTACCCAAAGCATCTTTTACCATAAAGTCTAATTTTGGTCCATAAAAAGCAGCTTCTCCCTCTTCTATTTCAAAATGTAACCCTTTGTCGGATGCAGCATTAATGATTGCATTTTCAGCCATTTCCCAGGTGGCAGGATCTCCTATGTATTTGTCTGGATTGTTTATATCTCTTATAGAAACTTGAGCGGTAAAATCATCAAACCCTAAAGAATTAAATACATACAGAACTAAATCAATAACATTTTTAAATTCTTCATCTAATTGTTCTGGAGTACAAAAAATATGTGCATCATCTTGTGTGAAGCCTCTCACACGTGTTAGACCATGTAATTCTCCACTTTGTTCGTATCTGTATACGGTTCCAAATTCTGTATACCGTTTTGGTAAATCTCTGTATGAATGTGGCTTGAAATTATAAATCTCACAATGATGAGGACAGTTCATAGGTTTTAGTAAGAATTCTTCATCGATTTTTGGAGTTTTAATGGATTGAAAACTATCTTCTCCATATTTTTCATAATGACCAGAGGTAACATACAATTCTTTTTGGCCAATATGTGGTGTCATGACCATTTCATAACCCGCTTTTTTTTGGGCTTTTTTCAAGAAGTCTTCTAAACGAATTCTTAATGCTGTCCCCTTGGGTAGCCATAAAGGAAGACCAGCACCAACTCTTTGAGAAAATGTAAATAATTCTAATTCTTTCCCTAATTTTCTATGGTCTCTTTTTTTAGCTTCTTCAATCAGTTTTAAGTGTTCGGTTAGCATTTTCTGTTTCGGAAAAGAGATTCCATACAACCGAGTAAGTTGATTGTTTTTCTCATCACCTCTCCAGTAGGCTCCGGCAACATTCGTGATTTTTACAGCCTTGATAATTCCTGTATTTGGAATATGACCACCACGACATAAATCTGTAAAATTACTGTGATCGCAAAATGTAATATCTCCATCTTCTAATCCTTCAATCAATTCTATCTTGTATGGATTTTTTTCTTTTTGGTATAAAGACAGCGCATCTGCTTTAGAAACAGAACGCATTTTAAATTCATGTTTACCCCTTGCCAATTCAATGAATTTCTTTTCTATTTTAGGAAAATCTTTTTCAGAAATAACAGCCCCTCCTAAATCTATATCATAATAAAAACCATTTTCAATCGCGGGGCCAATTGTTAATTTAGCATCAGGGTGAAATTCTAAAATAGTTTGAGCCAACAGGTGAGCAGATGAATGCCAGAAAGCTTTTTTACCCTCATCATCATTAAAAGTATATAATATTAAAGAACCATCAGTGGTTAACGGAGTTGTTGTTTCTATGGTTCTGTTATTAAAACTAGCGGAAATAACATTTCTTGCTAATCCTTCACTTATACTTTTCGCAACATCCATTGGACTGATATTGTCTTCGAACTCTTTAACGCTTCCGTCTGGCAAAGTAATTTTAATCATCTTAGATTCTTTCTTATATAGAATGAAGCTGCAAAGATATTAGAAAAGTAAGACGAACACAATTAAATAAAATAAAGTTTTTTCAGTTATATACTATCTGAACTAAATGTAAACGTATGAATTTTAAATAGTTATGATTAATCTGTGCTGTAAGAACCAAAAAAAGTTATTATATTCTTTAAAAAGGAAGTCTTTTGCTCATCCTTTTTTATTGTAACAAAAAAAATATCCTTTTTCATCCTCTTTGCTAGTTGGTTTTGAAAACCATCTTGATGTTGAAATCATATAGATAAGGAGCTTTTTATGAAGAGATCGAATAACAAGGTTTAATTTCTGAGAATACTTCTGGAAATTACAATTTTTTGAATTTCGGACGTACCCTCATAAATTTGGGTAATTTTAGCATCTCTCATCAGACGTTCTACGTGATATTCTTTTACAAAACCGTTCCCTCCATGAATTTGAACTGCTTCTACAGTATGTTCCATCGCAACTTTAGAAGCATATAATTTAGCCATGGCACTAGAAAGGTCATAATTGTTTCCCTGATCTTTATCCCAAGCCGCTTTCATTACCAAATGGCGCGCAGCAGAAATATCGGTATACATATCAGCCAATTTAAAAGCAATGGATTGATGATTGTAAATTTCTGTTCCAAATGCTTTGCGTTCTTTTGAATATTGTAAAGATAGCTCATAGGCGCCAGAGGCAATTCCAAGAGCTTGTGCAGCGATTCCTATTCGTCCACCAGAGAGTGTTTTCATAGCAAATTTGAATCCAAACCCGTCTTCACCAATTCTATTTTCTTTAGGTACTTTTACATCATTAAATTGTAAGGTATGTGTATCGCTACCTCTGATCCCTAGCTTATCCTCTTTGGGCCCTATATCAAACCCTTGCATTCCTTTTTCTACAATAAATGCATTGATTCCTTTATGTCCTTTATCACGGTCTGTTTGAGCAATGACTAGATAGACATCAGACCTACCCCCATTGGTAATCCAGTTTTTGGTTCCGTTTAAAAGATAATAATCTCCCATGTCAATTGCGGTAGTTTTTTGCGATGTCGCATCACTTCCAGCTTCTGGCTCACTTAGACAAAATGCTCCAATAAATTCTCCCGTAGCAAGTTTTGTTAAATATTTCTGTTTTTGCTTTTCTGTACCATATTTCTGAATACCAAAACATACTAAAGAATTATTAACTGAAACAATTACTGAAGCGGAAGCATCTACTTTAGAGAGTTCTTCCATAATCAATACATATGAAAAAGTATCCATTCCACTTCCTCCATATTTTGGATCAACCATAATTCCTAAAAAACCTAATTCTCCCATTTTTTTTACCAGTTCATCAGGGAATTCTTGTTTGTTATCTCTTTCAATAACGCCAGGTAATAATTCTGTTTTAGCAAAATCTCGAGCTGCGTCTCTTATCATTATATGTTCTTCGGTAAGATTAAAATTCATATTCAGGTTTATTATTGAATTCGTAATAAAAGTACTCAAAGATACTTTTTTACTAGCATATTTTCAATAAACATTTTATATTTTTACAGATATGAAAGATGAATATATCTATGCAATTGGTTTAATGTCTGGGACATCACTAGATGGATTGGATATTGTTTATATAAAGTTTTCTAACAAGGATCTTAGCAACTTTGAAATTGTTTCTGCAGAAACAGTCGATTATTCTAATTTTTGGTCACAAAAACTTCAAAATGCCATTCAATTGGATGAATATCAGATCTCTGAACTTCATCACGATTATGGTGTTTTCTTAGGGAAAGAGACACAAAACTTCATTCGTAAGAATTCAATAACTGATTTACACTTTATAGCGTCTCACGGGCATACCGTTTTTCACCAACCCGAAAAAGGAATTACTCTGCAAGTTGGAGATGGGCAACAAATTTCCAATTTTACTAATTGTACGGTCGTTTCAGATTTTAGAACCCAAGATGTGCAATTAGGAGGTCAAGGAGCTCCATTGGTTCCTATAGGTGACCAATTGCTTTTTTCAGAATATGATGCTTGTCTAAATATTGGAGGTTTTGCCAATATTTCCTACAAAAGCAATGAGCAACGAATTGCTTTTGATATTTGTCCTGTGAACATCGTTTTGAATTACTATAGTAGAAAGATTGGTTTTGACTATGATGATAAAGGTAAATGTGCCTCTCAAGGAAAACTAAATACCAAACTTCTTTTAGCATTAAATGATCTTGCCTTTTACAACATTACACCTCCCAAGTCCTTGGGTTTTGAATGGGTTCATCAATATATATTCCCAATTATTGAAAATAATCAATTAGAACCCTTTACAGTTTTAAGAACCTTTTCGGAACATATTGCCCAACAAATTTCGAAAACCATCAATCCGTTTGACCATGTTTTATTTACCGGTGGTGGAGTATATAATGATTTTATTATCAAGAAGATAAGAGAATATAGTCCCTCTAAAATTATCATCCCGTCAGATACAATCATTAACTATAAAGAAGCCCTTATTTTTACTTTATTAGGCTTACTAAAAATACAAGGGAAGGTCAATTGTTTGTCTAGTGTTACAGGGGCTAAAAAAAATCATTCGTCAGGGATTATATTTACCCCAAATAATAGGATTTAGCGATTTTTTTTTTTTTAATTTGTAAAATTTTTGTCGCATCGATTAATTTTATATAATAATAATTTTTAAATGAAAGATTTACTCAAGAGGTATGAAGAGAAACAGCCAGAGATTGTTTTTAATTGGAAAGACCCAGAAACCGAGGCTGAAGGCTGGACCGTTATTAATTCTCTCCGTGGTGGAGCTGCTGGTGGAGGAACCAGAATGAGAAAAGGCTTGGATATGAACGAAGTCCTTTCATTAGCGAAAACAATGGAAGTAAAATTTACAGTCTCTGGTCCTTCAATTGGGGGTGCAAAGTCTGGTATAAATTTTGATCCCAATGATCCTAGAAAAAGAGGGGTCTTAGAACGTTGGTACAAAGCCGTTACTCCACTATTAAAACATTATTATGGCACCGGAGGTGATTTAAATGTTGATGCAGATAAGGATGTCATTCCAATCACTGAAGATTGTGGCGTTTGGCATCCTCAAGAAGGAATTTTTAATGGTCATTTTAAACCTACTGAGGCCGATAAAATTAATAGAATCGGTCAATTACGTATGGGAGTTATTAAAATTATAGAAGATGAAAATTTTTCACCTGATCTATCAAGGAAATATACCATTGCCGACATGCTAACAGGCTATGGTGTTGCCATCGCTGTTCAACATTATTACTCAATTTATGGGGGGTCTATTCAAGGAAAAAGAGCAGTTGTTCAGGGATTTGGAAATGTTGGGGCTGCTGCTGCTTTTTACCTTACTCAATTAGGAGCTAAAGTTGTTGGAATTATAGATATAGAGGGAGGTTTAATCAATGAAACTGGGTTTACAATGGATGAAATGACTCATCTATTTCTTAGTAAAGAAGGAAATAAATTAGTCTCAAAAAATCTAATTCCATTTATTGAAATGAATGAAAAGATATGGTCACTAACTGCTGAAATTTTTATTCCAGCTGCTGCATCTAGATTGGTGTCTAGAGATCAAATAACAAAAATGATTTCCTCTGGACTAGAAGTAATTTCTCCCGGAGCAAACGTTCCTTTTGCAGATAAAGAGATTTTCTTTGGTCCCATTATGGAATTTACAGATTCTCAAGTAAGTTTATTGCCAGATTTTATATCCAATTGCGGAATTGCAAGGGTTTTTGCATATTTAATGGAGACAAGACTATCACTCCCCATGAAAGATGAAGCAATTTTTAAAGACACCTCTGAAACGATTAGAAAGGCTTTGATGGATACTCATAAAAAGAATAACAGTAAAAAAGAAATCTGTAAAACAGCTTTTGAGATAGCGCTAAAGCAACTAATTTAATTTATAAGAAGGATGGAGTTATTGATTATAATCATATTTGTATTAGGGTATTTAGCAATCACTTTAGAACATAATTTAAAACTTGATAAGTTAATCCCAGCTCTAGCTATGATGGCTATATGTTGGGCAATTATTGCTTTAGGAATTGATTCATTTTCTAGTTGGTTCGATTCAGTAAACCATTCACTGGTTGAAGGTTTTTCAAATATGACGCATGATGATAAAATGCATTTAGCGGAAGAAACATTGCTACATCATTTGGGAAAAACTGCTGAAATCCTAGTATTTCTTTTAGGTGCAATGACGATTGTTGAAATTATCGATTTCTTTAATGGTTTTTCAACAATTAAAGGTTATGTGAAGACACATAAGAAGAAAAAAATACTATGGATGTTTTCAATCCTAGCATTTATCTTATCTGCACTTATTGATAACTTAACAGCAACTATCATTTTAATTTCTATCCTTCAAAAAATTGTAAAGAACAGGGATTCAAGAATCTGGTTTGCAGGATTAATCATCATTGCAGCCAATGCTGGTGGAGCTTTTTCGCCCATTGGAGATGTTACAACGACGATGTTATGGATAGGAGGGAAAGTAAGTACGGTTCAATTATTTCTCTATTTATTTATTCCATCGTTACTATGTATGGCTGTTCCAACTTTTATTGCATCATTTTTAAATCCTTTTCAAGGAAATATTGACAATGAACTGGCAGTAGATAATGTTAAAAAAGAAAAATATAGTAGTCTGATGTTGTATTTAGGTTTATTGGCCATTGTATTTGTACCGTTTTTTAAAACAATGACACACTTACCACCTTATGTGGGTATGATGCTTTCACTTTCGGTAGTTGCTGCCTTTGCAGAAATCTTAGGAAGACGAAAAATCTCTATGATGGATTTTGATAAGACAAAACAATCTACAATGCAACCATATAGTAGTCCGGTTCAAAGCTCATTATCAAAAATAGAAATGCCAAGTATTTTATTCTTTTTGGGAATTCTGATGGCTGTAGCGTCTCTTGAATCTTTGGGTATTTTATTTGGATTTGCAGAAACATTGAAAGAAAGTGTTCCCTTGTTAGGAACAGAGTTACAGGGAACTCACGTATCTGACACGGTAGTGATGTTATTAGGTATAGGATCAGCAGTGATAGACAATGTTCCTCTGGTAGCAGCAAGTTTAGGAATGTTTAGTGAATCACTTGACAATCCTCTTTGGCATTTTATCGCTTTTTCTGCGGGAACAGGAGGAAGTATGCTTATCATTGGTTCAGCAGCAGGGGTTGTAGCTATGGGAATGGAGAAAATTAATTTTTTTTGGTATCTAAAAAAAATATCTTGGTTGGCGCTTATTGGTTTCTTGGTAGGTTCTGCATCATTTATGATTATTCGAGGATTTTTGTAAGAATCAAAATCAATCAATTAACTTTTTTTAAAACAATTTATAGATGAACAACTCGTTATTGATAAAAAGAACCCTTAAAGACATATGAATGGTATTATACTTCCAAGAAAACTCTGAAGTTATAGGAACTGCCTCAGATGAAAAAACATTATCCATATATAAATTAATTGTTGATGGAGGCCTCGGTGGTCAAATAATTATCTCGATACTTTTTGTTCTACTTGCTATTTCATTGTATATCTACTTTGAAAGATTTTTTGCGATAAAAGCAGCCTCTAAAGTTGATAAAAATTTTATGAATCAAATCAAAGATTTTGTGTCGAATGGAAGACTGGATGCTGCAGAGACCCTCTGTAAAAAAACAAACTCACCAATAGCAAGGTTAATAGATAAAGGAATTTCTAGGATTGGGAAGCCCTTAGAGGATATTAATAAGGCTATTGAAAATGCAGGAAAGCTAGAAGTATATCAACTAGAAAGAAATGTCAGTGTCATTGCTACCATTGCAGGTGCTGCTCCCATGATAGGATTTCTAGGAACTGTGATAGGAATGATTGTCGCTATTCATGAAATTGCAAATTCTGGAGGTCAAATCGACATCAAACTTCTTTCTGATGGTTTGTATACTGCCATGACCACTACTGTTGCAGGATTAATCGTAGGAATTATAGCTTATATCTCCTATAATCATTTGGTCGTTAGAACCGATAAGGTAATGTACCTTATGGAAGCAAAAACAGTGGAATTCTTAGATTTATTAAATGAGCCTGTTTAGTCATGAATCTAAGAGGAAGAAATAAAATCAATCCTAATTTCAATATGTCATCGATGACAGATATTGTTTTTTTGCTATTGATCTTTTTTATGCTTACATCAACTTTAGTTACCGTAAGTGCTATTGATGTCCTCCTCCCAAAAGCAGGGGGAAAAACAGAAAACAATACCTCTGTGTCTGTTTCAATTACGAGTGCCTCAAAATTTTATATAGATAAAAACGTGGTCAGTTCAAATAATCTTGAGAGTGCAATTTTAAATAAGGTAGGTGTAGAAAAGAAAAAAACAGTTGTCATCAGAGGAGACCAAAATGTTCCTTATAAGAGTGTAATGAAAGTGATAGACATCGCTAACAAGAACAAGCTTAAAATGATTTTAGCTGTGAAAGGAAAATAATGGGTGTATTAGATAGCAAACATAAAAAGAAATCAGCCGGAATTACTCTGTTGGTTTTGATGTTAATTTTGTGGGGTATTTTCAATATTGGATTGAACTATTTGGATCCACCACCAGAATATGGAATCGCCATCAATTATGGAACAAAAAACTTTGGGAGCGGTGAAACAGAAGTTACTACTGTAAAAAAAGTACCTGCAGAACAAGTTAAAGAAGAAGTCATCATAGAGGAAGCCTATACGAAAGCGTCTAAGGATGCTTCAAAAGAAGATGTCATTGTCCAAACACCAAAAGACGCTCCTGTGATAGAGACTTCTAAAGAGGAAAAAAAAGACTCCCCTAAGAAAGTTTCCCCTACTGAGGATCCAAAACCAATCCCAAAGAAACCTTCAGAAAACACGATCAAAGCCTTTGATAATCTCTTAAAAGGAGATACATCGGATGGAAAGCCTACAGGGGAAGGAGACGATGACAAGGAAGCCAATAAGGGAAACAAAAAAGGAGTGTTAAACGCTTCAAAATACTATGGAAATTCTGCTCAAGGAGGAGATCGAAACTATAATTTAGCGGGAAGAAATGCTTTGAGTAAACCCATAGAACAGCCTAATTGTGAGGAAGAAGGTACAGTAGTTGTGAGTGTAGAAGTTGATAATAATGGAAGGGTGCTCAAAGCAGTTCCTGGAATGAAAGGTACTACCAATTCGGCGGAATGTCTATTAAAACCAGCAAGAAAAGCGGCTTTAAATACCACTTGGAACGCAGATCCAAATGCTCCTTCCGTTCAAAGAGGAACTATTATTTATAAGTTTTCATTGACCCAATAACAATGACCTATCAAGAAACCATTGATTGGATGTTCTCTCAATTGCCGATGTACCAGCGTCAGGGCAAGACAGCTTTTAAAAAAGATTTAACCAATATTATTGCTTTTAGTGATGTTTTAAAAAATCCAGAAAATAAATTCAAGTCAATACATGTTGGCGGAACCAACGGAAAAGGATCAACCTCTCATTTAATTTCTAGCATATTACAAGAAGCAGGCTATAAAGTAGGCTTATATACATCCCCACACTTGAAAAGTTTTACGGAACGGATACGAATCAACGGGGAAGAAATTTCTCAGAATGAGGTGATGGATTTTATTGCTCAGAATCAACATTTTTTAGAAAATCAAGGTTTGTCTTTTTTTGAAATGACAGTGGGGATGGCCTTTGCCTATTTTGCCAAAGAAAAAGTTGAGATTGCTGTCATTGAAGTGGGTTTAGGAGGGAGGTTGGATTCCACAAACATCATTGACCCAGAGGTTTCTGTCATTACCAACATTGGATACGATCATCAACAATTTTTAGGAGAAACACTGCCTGAAATTGCCTTTGAAAAGGCAGGAATTATTAAAAAGAACACTCCAGTTGTTATTGGAGAAAGACAAGAGGAACTTGTAAGTATATTCTCTAATCAAGCTAAGAAAATGAATGCGAAGATTGTTTTTGCTTCTGACAATGTTTGTGATATGAAGACAGATTTATTAGGGGCTTATCAAGCTCATAATGTGAATACAGCGATTCATACAATTCATGCTTTGGAAAACTTTGTTGTTTCTGAGGAAGATGTGAAAAGAGGCCTGTTACATTGTACAAACAATACCCATTTAAAGGGGAGATGGCAGCTTTTGCAAGAATGTCCCAAAGTTATTTGTGATACCGCTCATAATAAAGAAGGATTGCAATATGTGATGGATCAATTGGCAACAGAGACCTTCAACAAACTTCATATTGTATTGGGAGTTGTGAATGATAAAAAGCTGGGGGAAATCTTGCATTATTTTCCTCAACAGGCTCGTTATTATTTTTGTAAACCCAATATCCCTAGAGGACTCAATGCGATAGAATTACAAAATAAGGCAACACATTTTCATTTATATGGAAATACATATAATTCCGTAAAAGAAGCGTATAAGAAAGCGATTTCTGAGGCTCAAAAAGACGATGTGGTTTTTGTTGGCGGAAGTACATTTGTGGTTGCAGAGGTGGTTTAAAATGAGTTGTGTGATAGATTTATTAGTAGAACCCAACGCTTTTTTGTAATTTCGAAGCCTAATAAAGACAAGAAACATCATAGAACGCCTGTCATGGAAATAAAAAAACTGGCCCAAGAAGTTTTTGAAATAGAAGCACAAGAAATTGCGAATCTTCGTCATCAGTTGGATGAAAATTTTGAGAAATCAATACAAGCTATTTTGAAATGCTCTGGGAAAGTCATTGTTTCAGGAATGGGAAAATCTGGAATCATCGGAAAAAAAATTGCAGCCACTTTATCTAGTACTGGAACACCCAGCTTTTTTTTACATCCAGGGGAGGCTTATCACGGTGATTTAGGAATGATTGAAGAAAAGGATGTGGTTTTACTCATCTCAAATTCTGGAGAAACTGATGAGGTTTTAAAATTGATCCCTTTTTTAAAACATCAACAAAATTGTACGATTTCCATGAGTGGAAATGATGACTCAACCCTTGCGAAAAATACCAATTATCATATAAATATAGCTGTAGAAAAGGAGGCCTGTCCCTTATTACTAGCCCCTACATCCTCTACCACTGCAACCTTGGTTATGGGAGATGCCATCGCTGTCACTTTGATGAAATTAAGAAATTTTAAAGAAGAAAATTTCGCTAAATTTCATCCTGGAGGGACTTTGGGAAGAAGACTTTTAACCACGGTTGGTGATGTGATGAAGAAAAATAACCTTCCTATTACCTCGTCTAAGTCCACTATCAAAGAGGTCATTCAAAAAATATCTGAAGGAAAATTAGGATTGGTTGTGATTTTAGAGAATGATTCCATCAAAGGCGTTATTACGGATGGGGATATCAGAAGGGCTATGGAGTCTCGAGAAAAAGAATTTTTTGAACTGATTGCCAGTGATTTGATGAGTTCTGATCCTAAATTGATTTCCGAAGACGATAAATTGACCAACGCTAGTCATTTAATGAGCGATCATAAAATTAACTCCTTATTGGTGGTCAATGCTTCTAATGATTTTGTAGGAGTTGTTCAGGTCTATGACCTAGGCGTATAATAATTATATAGATTCATCAAGTAGTTTTAAAATGAAAAAAGTAATTGTCATTCCAGCCAGATTAGACTCCTCAAGACTGCCGAACAAGGTGTTATTAGATCTTAAGGGGAAGACAGTTATACAACGCGTATATGAACAATGTTTGAAGGTGTCTAATATAGATGGGGTGTATATCGCCACAGATAGTCAAGAAATCCAAGAAGTTTGTCAAGAGTTTACCAATCATGTAATCATGACCAAAAGTACCCATCAGTCAGGTACAGATAGGATTGCTGAGGCTGTGGAAACAATGGATTGTGATGTTGTCATTAATGTTCAAGGAGATGAACCCTTTATTGACCCTACATTGATTGAAGAATTAGTTCGCTCATTTGACAATTCAGAAATTTTGATGACTAGTGCCATGAGTAAAATTGTAGACAGTTCCGATTTACAAAATAGGAACGTCGTAAAAGTAGTAGTCGATACTTCTAATAATGCCCTTTATTTTTCTAGATCTCTCATTCCATTTCCTAGAGATTATAAAGACAATTTTGACTCGAATGAAGTATTAAAAAAACATACATTTTATCGACATATTGGTAT
>CATISV010000030.1 GCA_949541125.1 Flavobacterium sp. SCGC AAA160-P02 | reverse complement strand
TCTACAGCTTTTTTTACAATATATGTCAAAGCATCATCTTCTGCAGTAAATACAACATCATCCATCGAGAAAAGTTTCTCGTATTGTTTTATAATTGAATTTTTAGGTTCTGTTAAGATCGCTCTTAATGTATCTGCATCTAATGGGTTCATATAACTTAATACAGGAAGCCGTCCTATGATTTCAGGAATTAATCCAAATGATTTCAAATCAGAAGGAATAATGTATTGTAAGATATTTTCTTTATCAATTTTATCTTCATCCATAGAGGCACTAAAACCAACTGCTTGCATATTTAAACGCTTACTGATGATTTTATCAATTCCAGAAAAAGCACCTCCGGCAATAAATAAAATATCTTTGGTATCAATTTCAATAAATTTCTGTTCTGGGTGTTTTCTTCCTCCTTTTGGAGCAACATTGACTACAGATCCTTCCAATAGTTTTAACAGGGCCTGTTGAACTCCCTCACCAGAAACATCCCTAGTTATTGATGGGTTGTCTCCTTTACGAGCAATTTTATCAATCTCGTCAATAAAAACAATACCTCTCTCTGCTTTTGTAACATCGTAATCTGCCGCTTGTAATAATCTACTTAAAATACTCTCTACATCTTCTCCTACATACCCTGCTTGAGTTAAAACTGTTGCATCTACTATAGAAAAAGGAACATTTAACATTTTTGCAATACTACGAGCGATTAATGTTTTTCCTGTTCCAGTTTCACCTACTAGAACAATATTACTTTTTTCAATTTCTACCTCATTTTCGTCACTAGCCTGCATGAGTCTCTTATAATGATTGTAAACAGCAACTGACATGGCTTTTTTTGTTTCATCCTGCCCAATAACATATTGATCTAAAAAGGTTTTGATTTCTAATGGTTTTTTTAAGGTCAACTCTTTGGATGTAGTTCCTGCTTTTGCTTCAACTATTTCTTCTTCAACAATTCCGTGAGCTTGTTCAATACATTTATCACAAATATGGGCATCCATCCCCGCAATTAATAAATCTGTGTCCGATTTTTTTCTCCCACAGAATGAACATTCTAAATTGTCTTCTTTTGCCATTATTTTCTTTCTAAAACTTCATCAATCATTCCGTAAGACTTAGCTTCATCTGCTTTCATCCAATAATCTCTGTCAGAATCATTGTGTACTTTTTCTACAGTTTGTCCAGAATGTTTTGCAATGATTTGATACAATTCCTCTTTCATTTTTAGGATTTCACGTGCAGTGATTTCAATATCTGATGCTTGCCCTTGAGCTCCTCCTAATGGCTGGTGAATCATAATTCTAGAATGTGGTAAAGCTGATCGCTTCCCTTTTTCTCCGGCACACATTAAAACGGCACCCATAGAAGCTGCCATCCCTGTACATATAGTTGCTATATCTGGTTTAATAAACTGCATGGTATCATAAATTCCAAGACCAGCATATACTCCTCCTCCTGGTGAATTGATATAAATAGAGATATCCTTTGAAGAATCTACACTCTCTAAAAATAATAACTGTGCCTGAATAATATTTGCAATTTGATCATTAATTGCTGTTCCTAAAAAAATAATTCTATCCATCATCAAACGAGAAAAAACATCCATTGCTACTGCGTTCAACTGACGTTCTTCAATAATATTAGGAGTCATATTCGTGATGAGCTGATTGTAGTAAGTACTACTAATTCCTTGATGTTTGGTCGCGTATTTTTGAAACTCTCTTCCGTAATCCATTAATCTATTTTTTAAAAAAATTATACTGGTAAAGATACTAACTATTGATGAATAATTTTAAAACTATACAAGGCTAAAAAAACTCCTCACTTTACATGAGGAGTTTTTTTATCTGTAGAATACTTATTTATAAACTTCTTTGATAAAGCCTTCATAGGTGACTTTTTTAGTTTTAAAAGTCATATTTTCTTTATAGAAAGTCATTAATTTCTGACTTAATAATTGATCTTGTAATCTTTTGGCCTCTTCTTTATTGGCTAAAATTCTGTTGGCGATATCCTCTAGTTCAGTATCTTCTGGGTTTGTCTTTCCAAACTGTGCCATTTGACTTCTAATAAACCCTTTAGCATACTCCTTTAGCTCATCATAATCCATTTTTATATCATTGTCTTTTAGGATTTTTTCTTGGATTAATTGATATCGTAATCCTTTTTCAGATTTATTATATTCTTCTGTGGCCTCATCAGAAGTTAATTCTTTTTCGCCTGATACTGCTAACCATTTTTGTAAGAATTCAGCCGGTAAATCAAATTTGGTAGTCTCTATTAAATATTCATTAACTGCATTTAATAATTGCTGATCTGCTTGTTGTTGAAACTGCTTTTCTGCATCTTCTTTGATTTTATCTCTTAGTTCAGTGACTGTTTTTACACTTCCATCTGTAAATAATTTATCAAATAGTTCTTGATCTAGGTCAGCTAGTTCAATTTCTGTTGTTTCTTCAATGGTGAACGAAACATTTATGTTAAGTCCTTTAATCTGATCATTAGTAAGGCCAAGAGCTCCTTCTAATTTGTGGTCATCAGAAAATAAGCCTTTTGTTTTTAACTCTATAACGTCTCCTACTTTTTTACCTGTAAACTTTTTTAAGTTCGTTTTCCCTTTCAAATCAGATAAATTGATGGTTGA
>CATISV010000029.1 GCA_949541125.1 Flavobacterium sp. SCGC AAA160-P02 | reverse complement strand
ATTCTGATAGAATACGGGTAATTCGGTACATTTCTTTAAATGTTAACAACTCGGAACGAGGTGCTATTTCAATACCATGAGCAGGCATACAATATTGACATCGCAAATTGCAACGATCAGTAACTGCCAAACGAACATAGTCCATTTGTCTTCCAAAACTATCTATCAAATGTTTCTTCTTTCTCAAAACACTATGAAATATTCTCGATTAATTTGGTAATTTTTGACTTAGCAAACCATATGTAAAAGCCCCTAAAACAGCCCCCAATAAGACAATTAGAATACTAAATACTCCTTGCCCAATTAATACAAAAATAGGACCTGGGCATGCTCCTGCAAGTGCCCAACCTAAACCAAAAATACTTCCTCCCACAAAGGTTTTAATAAACCCTTTTTTCTTTGGCTTTACAAGGATTGGATTTCCTTGAAAATCTTTGATAATTCCTTTTTTGAATAATTGCATCAATACAATTCCAATTAATACAGCAGATCCTATGACTCCATACATGTGAAATGATTGAAACTTAAACATCTCATAAATTCTATACCATGAAACTACTTCTGATTTACTTAAAATAATTCCAAATACAATTCCAATAATTAAAAATTTTAAATTCTTCATCACTTAAAATATTAAAGGAAATAAAACCCAAACCATTAATAGTCCGCCTGCAAAAAATCCTATCACAGCAACCAGTGATGGTAGTTGTAAACTGCTCAAACCGGTTATGGCATGGCCTGAGGTACATCCTCCTGCATAACGAGTCCCAAACCCAATACACAATCCAGCAAATAAAAGAATACTGATCCCTTTTATTGATCCTAAATTTTCAAGGCTAAAAATTTCTGGGGGAACGTAATCACTTCCTGCGTTAGCAAATCCTAGATTAGCCAATTCACTAATTGTCCCACTACTTAACTCAATGGCATGAGAGGACATTAAATAGTGACTCGATATGAATCCTCCAATAATGATTCCAAGGACAAAAATTAAACTCCATTTTCTAACTCTCCAGTCTTTATTAAAGTAGTTTGATATTTTTCCAGCACCTCCAATGGTACAAATGGTTTCTAAATTGGTAGAGACTCCAAAGCTTCTTCCAAAATAGAACATCAAAAATAGCACAAAGGCAATTGCAGGTCCCGCAATATACCATGGCCAAGGTTGTGAAATAAATTCCATATTTATACTTTTAATTGTTTGTTTACAAATTTCATTATTAAAGTGGTTGCTCCAATATTTTTCTTAATGTAATTGCTATTTATATTTCCTGTTTTTTTTCTATATGATTCATCCTGTTTTAGTTGATTAAAGATACGAGAAAAAGCTATTTGATTGTTCACTGAAATACATCCTTTTAGCTCCACTAAATCCAAAGCCTCTTTAAACTTACTATATTTTGTCCCAATGACAATAGGAATTCCAAATATTGCTGGTTCCAGAATGTTGTGTAACCCTGTTTTAAAGCCCCCTCCAACATAAGCAACATCTGCGTATGAGTATACCTTTGTTAATAGGCCTATAGTATCCAATATAAATACATCGTATTTTGAAAGATCTTTTCCATCCTTTTCCGAATACAAAACAGTCTGTTTTTGAATGGATCCTTTCAGTTTTTGAATTGATTTTAGATGCATTGTATGGGGTGCAATGATAAATTTTTCGTCAGTGGATTGATTGATATAATTTACTAAAAATTGTTCTCCTTCTTCCCAAGTACTCCCAGCAACTACCGTGTATTGATTGTTTGTAAATTCTTCAATAAACGGCAATGAATTATCTTGTTCTAGAATCTTTGCAACACGATCAAAGCGAGTGTCTCCAGCCATAGAAACATTCTTAAAACTAATAGATTCTAGTAAGCTCTTTGAAAATTCATCCTGCACAAAAAAATGATGAAATGCTGTTAATGATTTTCGCATCCATTTTCCTGTGGGTTTAAAAAAAACTTGATCTTTTCTAAAAATTCCTGAGACTAAAATTGTTGGAATAGTGTTCCTTTTAAGTTGATTAAGTAAATTAGGCCAAAACTCATATTTAAGAATAATAACCATTTCTGGATGAACCAACTTTATAAATCGTTTTACATCTCGGTTGGTATCAAATGGTAAATAGCAAATAACATCAGCAAGAGTAGAGTTTTTTTTAATTTCATACCCTGAAGGTGAGAAAAAAGTAAGTAAAATTTTGTGGGTTTTTAAACTCCCCTTAACTTCTTCAATAATGGGTACTGCTTGTTCAAATTCTCCCAATGAAGCAACATGAAACCAGATTATTTTGTCTGTTTTTTTGATGGCAGAAATTTTTGTGTCTATTTCTTTTCTACCGGCAACAAAAAGTTTTATTTTTTTATTAAAAAAGGCATACCCTTTTAAAAATAAAAAACTGAGATATACAATTAAATTATAAAAAAAATTCATTCCCGTAAATGTACAAAATAGCACATAAAAAAACGTCCAAATAATATTTGGACGTTTTTTTATAATGGTTTATTTTTTTTCTTAAGCCTCGAAAGGAACTACAGAAACGTAGGATCTATTGTCTTTTTTCTTTCTAAATTGAACAACTCCATCAACCCTTGCGTGTAGTGTATGGTCTTTCCCCATATACACATTTTCACCTGGATTATGAGTTGTTCCTCTTTGACGAACAATAATGTTTCCCGCAATGGCTGCTTGCCCTCCAAAGATTTTAACTCCTAGTCGTTTCGATTCTGATTCTCTACCATTCTTAGAACTACCGACTCCTTTTTTATGTGCCATGATTTTATGGTTTTAAAATTGAAATTCTTATTTACTTAATGCCTCAATTAATTCAGCTTTCTTTAAGGAAGTATATCCTTTGATTCCTTTTTCTTTAGCCAGCACTTTTAATTGAGCAACAGTCTTAGAACTTAAATCATTTGATACTCTTTCTTTTACCTCAACTTTTGGAGCTTCTACTGCTTTTTTCTCCTTTTTGGGAGCAGCTGCTTTTTTTGTTGTCACTTTTTTCTTTGCACCTGATGCCGTGATTGATTCAATTTGAATTTCACTTAAATACTGACGGTGTCCGTTTTTCTTTTTGTAACCTTTTCTTCTTTTCTTTTTAAAGACGATTACCTTATCACCTTTTAGGTGACCTAAAATTTTGGCCGTTACTGCGGCTCCTTCTATAGCTGGGGCGCCAATCGTTACGTTTTTATCATCTTCTACTAGCATTACTTTATCAAAAGTTACTTTAGAACCTTCTGCTTCTTGCAAACGATGAACGTATACTTTTTGGTCTTTTGCTACTTTAAACTGCTGCCCTGCTATCTCTACAATTGCGTACATACTTGTTAAGTTTGTTATTAGCTTTTTATTAAAACCTGCTTTTTATTACTAAAAATGCGGGTGCAAATATACATTTTTTGTTGAATACCAACAACTAAGTAGTCTTTAAAAGATTAAAAAATTAATGTTAGTCTTGTAGACTTAGATTTCGAGTAAGTTTTAAAAGAACTATTTTTTTAAACTGCAGAAAAAATATCTGTAGCTTTTTTATTTTGCCTTGTTTACAATATAAATCCCAATGAGTATAACAGTACCTGCCATTAACTGGAGAAAACTTACCTTTTCGCCATCTATAAAGCCCCAGACAATGGCTACAATAGGAATTAAATATGCTACGGAAGTAGAAAAAACTGGAGAGGAGATTTGAACCAATTTATTAAACATAATTTTTGCTACACCCGTGCCTACTATAGATAAAATAATTAGATAGCCAAAAGATGTTTTTATCTCTGGTGTTAACTCGAGTGTCATAAAAAACTCTGAAAAAAGTAAGATTAAAAAAACAGGAATAATAAGGAATATAAAATGTCCGACAGTGATACTCATCGCACTAATATCGGATAACTGTTTTTTTATAATATTCACATTAAAAGAATAACCCACTGAAGACAATAGTACAAAGATGGCAAACCAATAATTTTGATTTGGGTTTAATGATGAACTTTCAATAATGAGTAGTATGGTACCAACTAGGCCAATAAGAACACCTATTAACTGAATTCTCTTAAATGCAATTCCAAAAAATAAGGTGCCTACGATCAAAGCATTTAATGAGGTCATAGAGTTTAATATAGACGCCACGGAACTATCAATTCCTGTGATTGCATAGGCAAAAAAGAAAGCAGGAAAGAGAGTGCCTACCAAAGAACTTAAAAAAATGTATTTCCAATGGTGTTTTTTAATTTTTTTTACACTCTTAAAACCAATGGCAAGAATAAACAAACCTGCAATAAATGTTCTTAAAGCCCCCAATTGGATAGGGGTTAAACCAATTAACGATTTTTTAATGAGTATGAAGGAACTTCCCCAAACAAAAGCTAAAACAAATAAATAGACCCATTTCCTTTGTTCATCATTCATTTTAATGTGAGAATTAAATTTTATGTAAAAGTCGAACAATTCTTTCAATTTAAATCATTAATTGAATAAATTTGTGTTATGAAACTATCATAAAAAGTAATTATGAAAATTAAATCAATATTTCTGGCTCTCAGCATTCTTTTTTTAACCCTTTTATCATGCTCTGAAAAGGCAAATAAAAGTAACCCTGAAAAAGTAAATTCAAAAAGTATTGCCAATACTGAGATAGAAACCATTTCTTTAGCAATTTCAGGAATGACTTGTGAAATTGGTTGTGCTAAAACAATACAATCAAAGCTTTCAAAAAAAGAAGGTGTTACAGATGCTAAAGTCGTTTTCAAAGATAGTCTAGCAACTATTGAGTATGATGTTAATAAAACTTCTGCTAAAGATTTAACTTCTTTTATCAATGGAATTGCTGGTGGTGATTTGTATAAAGCATCCCCTATTTTTTTAACAAAATAAGATTAATTTAAACTGATTATAAAGAAAAGACTTCTTTATTTGAGAGGTTTTTTTAGCTGTTTTTGGTTTATCTTTGTATAAAATTTTGTTACAGATGAAAGAACGATTTGAAAGTATCGTTACAATTACCTTAATAAGTCTATATCTAATCTTTTTAGCTGGGTCCTTTGTCAGAATGACTGGTTCTGGAATGGGTTGTCCCGATTGGCCAAAATGTTTTGGGTATTATATTCCTCCAACTTCTGAAAAACAAATTACTTGGCAGCCAAATAAACACTATAAAAAGGGAATGATTATCATTAAAGATAAAGTTCTTTTTGTTGCAGAAAAAGAAGTTAAAACAACTTCTGTTTTCAATAAAAGTAACTGGAATAGGTATACAAAACATGAGTATGCAACATTTAATAAATTTCATACTTGGACGGAATATATTAATAGACTTATAACTGTAGTTTCTGGTTTTATTTTTCTATTCTTATTAGTCGGTTCTTTAAAATTTAGAAAGGAAAATAAATTAATCCCAATCATTTCTTTTTGCGCATTTTTTTTAATGCTCGTCGAAGCCGTTTTAGGAAAAATGGTTGTTGATAGTAACTTAAAACCTACGATGATTACCATCCATATGGTTATTGGTTTGCTCATTATTGGTTTAATTTTACGACTGCTCTTTATTGTAAAAGAGAAAAAAAGGGTATATAAGTACCATTCATTATTTAATAAACTCTTAATAGTTTCTTTGGTATTTTCCTTAATTCAAATTGCGCTTGGGACGCAAGTGCGTCAATTTATTGATGAACAAGTTAAATTATTTGGGTTTGACAATAAAGAATATAGTTTAATGAACCCCAGTTTTAAGTTTTACTTTCATCGCTCATTTACCATTGCAATCATTTTGGTAAATGTAAGTATGTTTTATCTAAACTTAATTTATCAACTAGGTTACAGGCTAATCAACTGGGTATTAATTCTGTTGTTTTTTGAAACTATCTCTGGAATTTTAATGTATTATGCAGAATTCCCTTTTGGAACTCAAGCAGTTCATTTGTTATCTGGAGCTTTATTATTTGGATTACAATTCTATTTATGGCAACAAAGTAGAAGAACTTAATTTTTTAATAAAAAATAATTGCTTCTTATGGGGTCTTTAAAGTACAATACATATCTTATCTATGCATAGTATTGCTATTTCTCCCATCGAATTGTTTCCATTAGATGAAGAATATCTTTTTTAATAAAATTAACTGCTGGTAAAATAGAGTCGTAATTTGGTTTTGTTTTAAAGTAAAGTGCTCCTTTTATAAAGTGATCTGTACTATCCGTGATGTGAAATTGAATTTGAGAAGCTGCATTTCCAGTAATTTCATACAAAGTGCCAAAAACTCTTTTCTGATTATTACTATAATCGTTTGATGAAATTTGTTCTGCTTTTATAGTATGTTTAAAAACTAACTTTTCAGATTCAATTAATAATTCTCTGAGATTCCCGTCAATTTTTCTGTAGGTTATATCTATGGAGGCTTTTAATGCTGGATATTCAATCTTTAACCAGTTTTTTGGTGCATTTTTTATTTTTACAGTTTTAGACGTTTCAAAAAAATAAGGTCTTTTTAAGGGCAACCCATGATAAACTGTCTCTTCATACTCTAAATTTAAAAATGCCTTAGGTTTCGGCAATGTATCTTCTTTACAAGAAAGACATAAAATTATTATGATAAATAAATAAAATTTAGCCATTTAGTATCCTTGTTACTTTTAATTGCTTAATACGCTTTCTATCTATGGCCTCAATTGTAAAAATATAACTATCAAATTTTATTTTATCCCCTTTTTTTGGAAACTTTCCAGAAAGCTCTAAAATAAATCCTGCTATCGTTTCAGATTCTCCCTTAAATTCTTCAAATTTATCTTCATTATTATCCGCTAAAACTTTGCAGAAGTCTTTGATAGTTATTTTACCATCAAAGATATAGTTGTTCTGATCAATTTTAGAATAGGATAGATCATCATTATCAAACTCATCATTAATCTCTCCAACAATTTCTTCTATGACATCCTCTAGGGTAACTAGACCGCTAGTTCCACCATATTCATCCACAACAATAGCTAAATGATTTTTTCTTTCCCTAAACTCTCCTAAAAGGTCATCGAGTTTTTTATTTTCCGGAATAAAAAAAGGTTCTCTAAGTATATTTTGCCATTTAAATTCCTTTTTTTCTAAATGACCCAATAAATCTTTCGAGTATAAAACGCCTATAATATTGTCTATAGAATCCTTATAAACTGGATTTCTAGAGTATCCATACTTTCGAATTTTAGCCAGGACATCTTGATACGTTTCTGAATCAGATAAGGCAAAAATATCTATTCTTGGTTTCATTATCTGGTCTGTTTCTATGTTTCCAAAATTTACAATTCCTTCTAAAATTTTTTGCTCATCTTTAGTGGTTGCACCCTCTGATGTCAACTCTAGAGCTTGAGACAAAGTTTCAACAGAAAAGTTTGATGCTGCACTTCCCAATCGTTTTTCAATTATATACGTTGTACTTGTGAGAATTTTACTTGGTCCACTTAATAAAATTGTCAAAATTCTCATTGGCTTAACCATAAAACTAGAAAATTCTAGAGCTTTTCTTGAGGCATATACTTTCGGAAGTACTTCTCCAAATAATAATATTAAAAAGGTTACTAAAACAACTTCAATAACAAATTGTACATATAGAGGTTTTATGGAAATTCCGAAATACTCAATTGGAGTATTTATACTACTGAAAAAATCTAGTGATGTAAACAATAAAACAATCAGTATATTGATAAAATTATTGGTAATTAGAATCGTCGCCAACAACTTCTTTGGGTATTCAAGTAATTTAACGATAAGGTTTCCCTTTTTAGATGCATCTGCCAATCTATCCAAATCTGTCTGAGATAAAGAGAAAAAAGAAACTTCAGTTCCAGAAATTAATGCAGATAAAATAAGCAAGAATATTAATACAGCTATTTCAATACTAGACATAAAAGTAATGGCTGTTGAAATAGAAGTAAAAAAAAGTTCGGGATCAGGATCCAAATAGTGAAATTTAGTAATTTTTAAAATGGTAAATCATCATCATCAGCTGAATTCTTGGGATCTTGAGAAGGTTTTGTTAGATTGACGGTATTCGAAACAGAAGGAGTTCCTGTTTCTTTTTTCGTAGATAAAAATGTCATATTAGCTACGTGAATCTCTGTAGTATAACGTTTTTGCCCTTCCTGCTCCCATTGACGTGTTTTAATACGTCCTTCACAGTACACCTTATCCCCTTTAGATAAGTATTTCTCACATATTTCAGCAAGTTTATTTCTAACAACAATAGTGTGCCACTCTGTATTTGTGACTTTTTCTCCAGATTGCTTATTTGTATAGGTTTCATTTGTTGCAATAGGGAAACGACCGATAGAATTACCTCCTTCAAAATAATTCATCTTAACCTCATCTCCTAAATGACCTATTAATATAACTTTATTGATTGTTCCTGACATACTATTTTCTTAATTATAATATCAAATGTACTAAAAATTCAATTTAATTTTGAGAGGAAGTCCTTCAAAAAATTTGCAATTAAAATCGGGACAGGTAATAATTCTATTTCTTCCCAACTTACGGATGCTTTTGGGTTATTTTCCGTTTTTATAATCCAGAATTTTGTATATAAATGCTGATGTGACAATTTGTGAACGACTGAATTTTCATTGTATAACTGAATAGTAGCATTTTCCGGGACAAGCCTCTGAAATTCTTTTACAGGGACTAATTCGTCCAGATGAATTTCAGTCATTGTTTCTATTAACGGAAATTGATAGAGCCCTTGCCAAATTCCTTTCCCTTTTCTTTCCTCAAAGATTGTTTTATTAGTATCCGTTACAAAAACTAAATAATTAAAATATCTCTTTTTTATTGTACTCTTCTTTTCCTTAACAGGAAACTCTTTAACCATATTTTCTTTGAAAGCCAAGCAGTCAAAATTAATAGGACAAATTTGACAATTGGGATTTTGTGGTTTGCATTGGATCGCTCCAAAATCCATAATTGCCTGATTATATATCCCAGGTTGTTTTTTGTCCAAGAGTAATTGTGCAAGTTTTTTAAACTGCTTAATTCCTTTTGAGCTATTAATGGGGGTAAAAATTTTAAAATACCTAGCCAATACTCTATATACATTCCCGTCTACTACAGCTTCTGGTTCATTGAAACAAATAGAGCTAATGGCCGAAGCGGTATAATCCCCTATACCCTTAAGTTTAAGAAGTTCATCATGTTTTTTGGGGAATTTCCCGTTAAATTCATTTAAAATATGTTGGGCAGTAAAATGGAGGTTTCTTGCTCTTGAATAATATCCTAAACCTTGCCACATTTTCAACACCTTTCTTTCCTTCGCATTTGCAAGGTCTTTAACTGTAGGGAATTCGTCGGAAAAGGCAAGGTAATAACTTGTTCCTTGAGATACTTTGGTTTGTTGTAAAATGATTTCTGATAACCAAACTAAATAAGGGTCTTTAGTTTTACGCCAAGGTAAATCTCTTTTTATTTGTAAATACCAGTAAATTAATCTTTTAGAAAAATTCATTCAAAACCTTTTCAATTACAATATTACGGCTTAAAATTGAGATATTTTTAACCATTTCGTTTTACGGAATAGATAATTATCATATATTTGCCACCGCATTTTTAAGAAAAAACAACAAAATTATAGTAACATGACGAAAGCAGATATTGTATCGAAAATATCAGATAAATCAGGAATTGAAAAAATAGATGTACTAGCGACAATAGAAGCATTTATGACAGAAGTAAAAGATGCTTTAGAACAAGGAGAGAATGTATATCTTAGAGGTTTTGGGAGTTTTATTATTAAAACCAGAGCTGAAAAAACAGGAAGAAACATTTCTAAAAATACAACTATTAAAATTCCTGCTCACAATATCCCTTCGTTTAAGCCGGCAAAAACTTTTACTGAAGGGGTAAAAAATAAAGTCCTAGTAAAATAATCATTAAAATCTAAATTAAAAGATTTATAAAATATTAGACAATTATGCCAAGTGGTAAAAAAAGAAAGAGATCTAAAATCTCAACACATAAACGCAAGAAAAGAGCCAGAGCTAACAGGCACAAGAAAAAATAAAGCCAGCTGCTGACTTTTTTTGTTTTTTTAACAGAAACGTTCTTTGAAATAGAGGTTTTATTCTGTAGTATTCAGAAGCCTTGTTTGGTATTAACATAAAACACCTGTTTAAATTTAATCCATTATTTGTCAATATTGACATTTAGTATAAAACATTTTTCAGCATGAAAACAGAATTAATAATTCGATCAAATTCATCTGATATTGATTTTGCCTTACTAAAAGATGGAAAACTTATTGAATTAAATAAAGAAACAACTGATAATAAATTCTCTGTAGGCGATATTTTTTTAGCCAAAATTGGAAAGGTATTAACAGGCCTTAATGCTTGTTTTGTCAATGTAGGATACCCAAAAGATGGTTTTTTACATTATCATGATTTAGGAGCAAAAGTGCAATCTTTAAATAGTTTTATTAAGAAAGTAAGTACAGGTAGGTATAAAGAATTCTCTTTAAAAAATTTTCGCTTTGAAAAAGATATTCATAAAAAAGGAAGCATTAACGATGTACTAAAATCAGGTCAAAATTTATTAGTACAAATTGTTAAAGAGCCTATTTCTACAAAAGGCCCTAGATTAAGTTCAGAACTTTCTATTGCTGGACGATTTTTAGTATTAGTTCCTTTTTCTGATAGAATTTCTATTTCTCAAAAAATAGAGGACTCAAAAGAAAAAGAGCGCTTAAAAAGATTAGCAAAAAGCATCAGACCTAAAGGGTTTGGTGTTATTTTAAGAACTGTTGCTAAAGGTAAAAAAGTAGCCGAATTAGATAAAGATTTACAAAACTCTCTAGACCGTTGGAAAACGATGTGTAAGCGAATTGCCAACACAAATACTCCAACAAGAGTATTAAGCGAATTAAACAGAGCTTCTTCAATCTTAAGAGATGTAATGAATGATTCATTTACAAATATTGTTACAAATGATGAAACTCTTAAAGTAGAAATTAAAGAGTACCTTCAAGAAATCTATCCAGAAAAGGAAAAGATTGTAAAACTTCATAAATCAGTAACTCCTATTTTTGAAAAATACGGAATTGAACGCCAAATAAAATCATCTTTTGGTAAAACTGTATCTATGAGTAGAGGAGCATATTTAGTAATTGAACATACTGAAGCATTGCACGTAATTGATGTAAATAGTGGTAACCGTTCTAACAAAGCAGGATCTCAAGAAGAAACTGCATTAGAGGTGAATTTAATTGCTGCTACTGAGATTGCGAGACAATTGCAGTTAAGGGATATGGGAGGAATTATAGTTATTGATTTTATTGATATGAATCGTTCTGAAAACAGAAATAAATTATTTCAGCACTTAAAAGAACAGATGTCTTTTGATAGAACAAAACATAAAATTTTACCACCCAGTAAATTTGGATTAATCCAAATTACCCGCCAAAGAGTTCGACCTGAACTCAGTATAAAAACAACGGAGCCAAACCCTAATATAAATGGGGAAGTGGAAGCTCCTATTGTTTTGTTAGATAAGATTGAAACGGAATTGGAACGTATTATTTCAAATCCAAAAAATAAAACCGTGATGTTAAATGTACATCCTTTTATTGCTTCCTATCTAACGAAAGGGATATCATCGATTCGTTTCCGATGGTATTTAAAACACAAAAAGTGGATAACGATTATACCTAGAGATGCTTACAGATATTTACAGTATAAATTTAAAATTATACGTAAGTAAGGCACATATATATCAACAAAACCCCGTATTGTTTCCAATACGGGGTTTTTTATTTTTCTATTGAGCTTGAAATGTTATCTATTTAAAGCAAGTTTAGTATCTTCTCTCCAAATACTAACAGATTTTATGATGTTATTATCATAGTTGATTTCACGTAATTTGTTATTTGTCCATTGAAACCATGTTCCAACTTTTTTGCCATCTTTATAAAATCCAGATGCGACTTTATTTCCTTTTTGATCAAACTGCAACCATTTCCCTGATAGCTTTTTATCTTTAAAAAAACCTTGCTTGTAAATCGCTCCATCCTCAAAATAATAAGTCACTTTTACTTGGTCTCCCGCCAATTCATAACTTGGCTTTACTTCTTGCGCATTGATCATCGAAAACGAAAACAATAACACAAATAACAGTAATACTTTCATAGTTTAATTGAATTTTATACGCTGAATAGTACAACTTTTTTTACATTAAAAAAACTTTTTGGTAACATTAATTTAACACTAGAGCCAAAAACCAAGATTAAAAAGCCAGTATTTTTTGTTGTGATCGGGAGACCAACTATATTTTATTTCAATAGGTCCGAGTATAGTATCTAAACTGTACCCAAAGGCATATCCAGATAAGATATCTTTAAAAACACCTCCAAAATCACCAAATACGTTTTTATCTACTTTGGCATAATTAGCGATGAAAGTTGCATAGTTATCTTTTGTAATCTTATATCTAAATAAAAATTCTGAACGAAGAAATGATTTATCAGAAAGTTGAGCAAATTCATATCCATACATAGGGAAAAAAGTGTTGATATAATTTTGGTTGTATCCACCAATATAAAAATCAAAGACTTGAGAGGTTGGGTTTTCAAAAGTGAATCCAGCATCATTGGTATACTGAAAAGTTAAGCTTTCAAAAAAGGTTGAAGCAAATCCTATTCGGCCACTTATTTGAGGAAAAGGTTGAAAATTAGTTAAATAATCCGAAGACCAAATATAAAATTTAGAACCAACATCTGCATAAAACCCTTTCGTTGGGAAAGATTTATCATTATATGTATCTAATTTTAGATATGCTAAAAAATTTAGATAATTACTATTATCAAAAGTTACTCTATTATTAAATGAAGTAGTAATTGTCTCGGTAGTTATTAACAATTTTTTAAATTCTAGACCTAGGCCTATCGCAAATTTTCTTCCAAAAGTTGTCTGTACAAAAGCCTCATTGGTAAAGTCTGAATAGTTTAGTTCTATTCTGTTTACATCTGGATTATCTACATTAGTAAAAAGTGTATTTGTATTAAAATGATTGTATCGAGATTTAAAACCATAACTCGTATAAAACCCATTGTCTACAAAATAATTTAATTGGTACCTTAAACGATCTCCAACAATTAAATCAAATGATAATTCATCATTCTTAATTAAGAGCCTTTTATGGACATAATTTGCTAATATTCCAGACTGGTATAGATTGTCATAATGCGCTCCTAATCTAAGACTTTTATTTGATGGTTCTTCTTTAAGGTAAAGATTCACTTTATTGCCATTTACCTTGTAGTATATTTGGTAATAATTATTTGTAGACGTTAAAAAATTAATTCTTGTGTTGAGTTCTCTTCTTGTAATTTGATCTCCAATACGTAAGTTCAATTTTCCTCTAACAAATGCAGGAGTATAGTTCTCTGCCCCAATAACATTTATTTGTTCTATGACAAACTCTTCATCAGTAAAAATTACAGTGGGTTTTTCTTTTTTAAAATATTGTAGTTTTGAAATACTATCAAAGGTTTTCTTGAACTTGACAGCAACCTCATCTCCCTTTTTTATTATTTCTTTACTCTTATTATAATCTATAACTCTAAATGCTGAAATGTCTGGTTTGATGTAAATATCAGAATCTTCAACCGCTTTTTTACTTTGTTCATAAATATCATAACTTATGATTTGATTTAAAATACTAACTACTGAATTTAATTTTTCTCGTTTTATTAAACCACTCTGAACATCAACACCAATTATAATATCAATATCCTTACCGTTCATAATATCCGAAGGAAAATTATTTGCAATTCCACCATCAATTAATAAATGATTGTTAAGTTCAACAGGATTTAGAAGCGTTGGAAAAGATGAACTAGCTCTTAAAGCAAGTGGTAATGACCCTTCTTCTAATACAACCATTTTACCACTTTCTGCATCAGTAGCTATACAATAAAAAGGAATTGGCAATTTTTTAAAATCAGAGATTGTATCAAGATGCGAAAACAAATTTGAAAATAAATCTACTATTTTTTGTCCTTTAGATACTGCCCTTGGAAGGGCTATTCCTCTCTTATTTATAGGTAATACAATAGCGTGTTTTTCACCAAATTCTTTTTCAAAAAAAGGTTTTGAACTTCTTGGCAAAACATCTTGCAAAAGATTGACAAGGTTTAAAGAATCGGCAATTTTTTCTATTTGAATTCCTGAATAACCAGAAGCATATAATCCTCCAATAATAGCTCCCATACTTGTTCCTCCAATATAATCTATTTGTAATCCTGCTTTGTCTATTTCCTTAAGAACACCAATATGTGCTAATCCTTTTGCGCCACCTCCACTTAATACCAATCCTATTTTTGGTTGTTTCTGTTGAGAAAATAACAGCATTGGAAACAATAAAAATATCAGTAGATTCTTTTTCATTTTTTATGGATTAAAATACCTATATATATTTTTTGCTCTTGAAGTCCCAAGAAGTACTTTAAGTTCATCAAACGTGGCTCTTTTAATACGTTTTGCCGATTTAAATTTACGTAATAACGATAGTATTGTTTGTTCTCCTATGTTTGGGATTTGCTCTAGTTCTGATTGAATAGCGCTCTTGCTTCTTTTATTTCTATGAAACGAAATTCCAAATCTATGAGCTTCATTTCTCAAAAACTGAATTATCTTAAGTGTTTCTGACTTTTTATCTAAATACATTGGAATAGAATCTCCAGGATAATAAATTTCTTCTAATCTTTTTGCAATTCCAATAATTGCAATTTCTCCTCTTAACCCTAGATGATCCAAACTTTTTAAGGCGGATGATAATTGTCCTTTCCCTCCGTCAATCACAATCAATTGAGGTAATGGTTGTTCTTCAGATAGAAGCCTCTTATAGCGTCTTAAAACCACCTCTTCCATAGAAGCAAAATCGTCTGGACCTTCCACTGTTTTTATATTATAATGACGATATTCTTTTTTACTTGGCCTTCCATTTTTAAAAACAACACATGCTGCAACAGGATATGCTCCTTGAATATTAGAATTATCAAAACATTCTATATGTCTGGGTTCTTTGTGTAATCGTAAATCTTTTTTCATCTGAATCATGATTCTTTTTACATGACGATCTGGGTCTACAATTTTTATTCTTTTAAATTGCTCTTGTCTGTAATATTTTGCATTTCGTTCAGAGAGTTCTACAATGCGTTTTTTATCACCCAATTTTGGAACTGTTACCTTCACAGTATCACCTAAATCAATTTTAAAAGGAACATAGACTTCTTTCGATAGAGAACTAAAACGTTGTCTAATATTAACAACAGCAAGTTCTAAAATTGTTTTATCCGTTTCATCTAACTTCTTTTTAATCTCTGTTGTATGAGACTGTATAATTGATCCATTTGCTATTTTAAAGAAATTGACATAGCCATAACTTTCATCAGAAACAATAGAAAAGACATCTACGTTATTTATAGAAGGGTTTACAATGGTTGATTTTGCTTGGTAATTTTTTAGTGCTTCTAATTTTTCTTTAACCTGTTGAGCTTCTTCAAATCGCATCTCCTTTGCAAAGGAGTTCATAAGGTCATTTAGCTTCTTAGTACTTTGCTTGAAATTCCCTTTAATAATACTCCTAACATCTTCTATATCAGACATATAGTCTTTTTCTGTTTGAACTGAACTATCGGATTTTTTTTTACTTTTAATCTGATGTTCCAAAGAACCTATATACTTCGAATAATTACTTTTAGTCTTACCAATATCATACTTGTAAGATCGAATAGAATAAATTTCGTCTATTAAGTAAAATAAGGCATGAATAATTTTCACATTCGTGTAAGGCCCATAATATTCTGATTCTTTATCCTGAATTTTTCTGGTCATAAAAACCCTTGGAAAACGTTCTTTTTTAATACAGATCCAAGGATAGGTTTTATCATCCTTTAACATGATATTATATCTTGGCTGGTATTTTTTAATCAGATTATTTTCCAATAATAGCGCATCTGTTTCCGTAAGAACAACGATGTGTTTAATACTAACAATTTTTTTTACAAGAATTCTAGTTTTAGCATTCTCGTGATTCTTTGTAAAATATGATGAAACTCTTTTTTTTAAATTTTTGGCTTTGCCTACATATAAAATAACGTCATCCTTATCATAGTATTGATATACTCCAGGAGAATTTGGTAATGTTTTAAGTTGAATTTTAAGAGACGTTGACATAGAACTAAAATACTATTTTATTTATGTTTAATATTAAAAAAGGGTAGATACTCCGACAACTCTCTACAACTTATTTGTTATTAGCCAAGAATAAATTATTAGTTTACACGTTCTTATTCAGTCGGTTTTTCTTCTTTTGGAAAGGCTTTTTTACTGAATAGAAAAAGCAATACTACGCCTATAGTAATATACGAATCGGCGGGGTTGAAAATATACTGAAAAAAGGTAAAAGAATCACCTCCAACAAAAGGAATCCATTCAGGTAAAAACCCTTCCCAAATTGGAAAGTAAAACATATCTACTACTTTTCCATAAAACAATTCACCATATGGCGTGTCAGAAAATAATGTTGCTACCTCTTCACCGTAAGGGGTATTAAAAAGGACACCATAGAAAACAGAATCTATAATGTTTCCAAGGGCTCCTGCTAGGATTAGGGCTACAGAGATCAAGACTATAGTTGGTAAATTTTTTTTAATAGAGTTTACTAACCAATAAATAATTCCTCCCACAGCAACTAACCTAAAAAGTGTCAAAAATAATTTTCCTCCTTTTCCTCCAAACTCAAAACCCATTGCCATCCCATTATTTTCAACAAAATAAATTTTAAACCAATCAAATACTTTTACTTCTTCTCCTAAAAAAAAGTGAGTTTTAACGTAAATTTTTACAATTTGATCAACAAGGATAGCTAAAATTATCGTTAATAATGCGATATTTTTTTTTGACATATTTCAAAAAATTAAAGAAACAAAAATAAGAATATTGGTGGGTTTAAAGTACCCTAAAACAACGATTGGCATTCGTAAATTTAATTTTCCATTTTTGAATCTATGAGTTGGATGTACTAAAGCACTCTTAAGTAGGGGGCGTTTAAATTATTGTCGTCTTTTTGCCTCGATACTTAAAGTGGCATGAGGCACTAATTTTAATCTTTCTTTTTGAATTAGTTTTCCTGTAACCCTACAAATTCCATAGGTTTTATTTTCTATACGAATTAAGGCAT